>NZ_JARAVO010000272.1:0-12071 GCF_033792805.1 Streptomyces sp. PA03-1a | reverse complement strand
GACCCCCACCGCTCCGCAGCCCTCCGCGTCCTCCGCGCCGGCCACCGTCCCCTCCCCGCCCGCGGCCACCCTCGTGCCGGGCGGCGACGAGGCGCAGGACGGCGACCAGAGCGTCGCCGAGGTCTCCGTCCTCGCCCTGGTGAACACCGTCCGGGCCACCGCCGGCTGCCGGCCGCTGCGCGACGACAAGAAGCTCTCCGAGCTCGCCTCCGACTTCAGCGCCGACATGGCCGCCCGGGCCTTCTTCGACCACACCGACCCCGACGGCGACGACCCCTGGGACCGGGCCGCGCAGGCCGGCGTAAAGGACCTCGGCGGCGAGAACATCGCCCGCGGCCAGGCCACGGCCCAGGAGGTCATGGACGCGTGGATGAACAGCGAGGGGCACCGCGCCAACATCCTCAACTGCGACTACAAGACGATCGGTGTCGGCGCCGTCTTCGGCGACGGCGGCCCCTGGTGGACGCAGGACTTCGGCTACTGAGCCGGCCACCGGCCGTCGGCGCTCCGTTGAGCGCCGACGGCTCCGGGTACGTACAGGTGGGCGTGGTCGAGAAGGACACGCCGCCGGAGGGCGGCCCGGCAGCCTCCCGGAGCAGGTGGCGCCCGGGGTTCGGGCCGGTGTGCGTCCTGCCCTAAGGAGCGGTGAGTGCCGCCTCGATCGAGGAGCCGTGGCGCTCCAGCCAGGCCTCGCGGCGTTTGATCTGGTCGCCGACCCCCTCGTGCCACATGCGGGCCCAGCCGCCGCCCTCGGTCTCGGCCATCCGCTTCATGGAGAACCACGCGCGGCGGGTCCGGAGCACGGCGACCTCCAGCAGGCGGCCGCGGTCAATGCCGGACAGGCCGTACGCGTCGGCGAGGAGGCGGCAGCGCCGGGGGACGTCCACGTCGCGCAACTGGGGGTCGGCGTCGGCGGGGTCGCCGATGGGGGCCCAGTAGAGCATCGCGTTGTGGATCTCCTCGACCCTGGGAACCGGCCTGGCCAGGTCGAAGTCGATGAGCGCGGCGGCCCGGCCGGCCCGGAAGACGATGTTGTCCGGCGTGAAGTCCATGTGCCCGATCACCTCGGCGGGATGCGCGGGCGCGGGAGGCATGTCCGGGTGCGGCGCGGGACCGGCCGGGGCCTGGACGCCGTCGGGTGGGGTGAAGCCGGCTACCGCGTCGTCGTAGGCGCGGACCAGGCGGCCGACCGAGACGAGGCGGCCCTCGTCGGCGATCCAGGCGGGCCGCGGCCGTCCGGCGACCTCCCCCGCCACGTAGGTCAGCACCTCCCGGCCGGCGGTGTCGATGCCGAGGAGGCGCGGCGCGCCGGGGAATCCGACGTCCTCCAGGTGACGGAGCAGGGCGTGCACCAGGGGGCTGTGGGCGCCGGTCGGACGGCGGACGGTGTCGCCGACGCGGACGACGCCCTCGGTCACGTCACCGCCGATCAGGGGGATCTCCGGCTGCGGCTCGGCGGTCTCGGCGTAGGTGGCGGCGGGGGCGGGCGGAGCGGGCGGGCCGTCGGGAAGCATCCGCCCATTGTGCGCCGTACGGCCCCGGCCACGCCGGGGGTTCGGGGCCGTAACTCACCGAGGGGAAGCGCAACCCCACGGGTGGCGCTGTGGACGAGTACGCTCACGCCCATGGAGACGTCCGTTCGGGCCGGCGACGCCACCGGCGGCAGCGGTGGTGCCGGGGCGGCGAACCCGGAGTACGACGTGTTCGCCCGCTCGTGCCCGTCGCGCCCCACGCTGGAGCACGTGACCGGCCGCTGGGGCTCGCTGACGCTGGGCGCGCTGGTCGACGGGGCACTGCGGTTCAACGAGCTTCGCCGCCGCGTCGACGGGGTGAGCGAGAAGATGCTCTCCCAGACCCTGCACGCGCTCGAACGGGACGGGCTGGTGCACCGCGAGGCGCAGCCCACCAACCCGCCGCGGGTCGACTACAGCCTCACACCGCTGGGCCGGGACACGGCCGAGCGGCTGCTCGCCCTGATCGGGCTCGTGGAGTCGCGGATGCCGGAGGTGCTGGCGGCGCAGCGGCGCTACGACGGGCGGACGGTGACGGCGGACGTGCCGCCCGGACCGCGCGGCGGTCGCTGACAGCGCGGGCAGAAGTAGCTCGACCGGTTCATCCAGGGACGGCGGCGGATCGGGGTGCCGCAGCGGCGGCAGGGCTCGTCCTCGCGGCCGTAGGCGTCCAGGGAGCGGTCGAAGTAGCCGGACTCCCCGTTGACGTTGACGTACAGGCTGTCGAAGCTCGTGCCGCCGGCGGCGAGGGCGTCGGTCATGACCTCGCGGATGTGGGTGAGCAGTTCGGTGGTGACCGGGCGGGTCAGGGTCGCGGTCGGCCGCTCGTAGTGCAGCCTGGTGCGCCACAGCGCCTCGTCCGCGTAGATGTTGCCTACCCCGCTGATCAGCGATTGGTCGAGCAGCGCCCGCTTGATCGTGGTGCGGCGGCGGCGCAGCGCGGTGTGGAAGGCCGCGTCGTCGAAGCGGGCGTCGAGCGGGTCACGGGCGATGTGCGACAGGGGGACCGGCAGCCGCTCGGGGTCGCCGGGCACGCACTCGTGCAGCGACAGGCCGCCGAAGGTGCGCTGGTCGACGAAGCGCAGCTCCGTGCCGAGGTCGTCCTCGAAGCGGATCCGGATCCGCAGGTGGGTCTCGGCGGGCGCGTCCTCGGGCTGGACGAGCAGCTGGCCGCTCATGCCCAGGTGCCCGAGGAGCGCGAGCGGGGAGTCCTGGAGCGGCAGCCACAGGTACTTGCCGCGGCGCAGGGCGGGACCGAAGGTCTGCGCCGCCAGCCGGTCGGCGAAGTCCGCGCCGCCGGCGAGGTGGCGGCGCACGGCGCGGGCGTGCAGCACCTCGGCCCGGGCGACGGTGCGGCCGCTGACCCAGCGGTCCAGACCGCGGCGTACGACTTCGACCTCGGGCAGCTCCGGCACGCGGCGCGCTCCTCTCGGAAGGCGGTTCCCCGCCCGGGGAACCGGAAGGCCCGCCCGGTCGGCCTCGGGGGCCGGCCGGACGGGCCTGACGGGTTCAGCTCGCGACAGTGCCGTTCGCCTCGCGCTTGGCGCGGATCCCGCGCCAGGCGGCCTCGGCGGCCTGCTGCTCTGCTTCCTTCTTGCTGCGGCCGGTGCCGGTGCCGTACTCGACACCACCGACGCGGGCGGCAGCCGTGAAGGTCTTCTCGTGGTCCGGTCCGGTCTCGGAGACCACGTACTCCGGGACACCGAGGCCCTCGCCCGCGGTGAGTTCCTGGAGGCTGGTCTTCCAGTCCAGTCCCGCCCCGAGGTTGGAGGACTTCTCGATCAGTGGGTCGAAGAGCCGGTGCACCAGCTCCGACGCGGCGTCCAGGCCCTGGTCCAGGTAGACCGCCCCGATCACCGCCTCGAGGGTGTCCGCGAGGATCGACGCCTTGTCCCGGCCTCCCGTGCCCTCCTCGCCCCGGCCGAGGCGGACGAAGCTGCCCAGGTCGAGGCCACGGCCGACGTCGGCCAGGGCTCGGGAGTTGACCACCGCGGCCCGCAGCTTGGCGAGCGTGCCCTCCGGGAGGTCCGGGTGGGTGCGGTAGAGCGTGTCCGTGACCACCAGGCCGAGCACGGAGTCCCCGAGGAACTCCAGGCGCTCGTTGGTGGGCAGACCGCCGTTCTCGTACGCGTACGAGCGATGGGTCAGCGCACGCACCAGAAGGGCGGGTTCGAGTGTGTACCCGAGCCGCCCTTCCAGAACCGCGGGGGACGAGGCTGCCTTACCGGCGTCCGTCGACGTTGCGCCGTCTGACGACATGGAGCCCCTCACCCGCCGATCAGACCTCGAGGACCTGACGACGGTTGTAGGTGCCGCAGCTCGGGCACGCGATGTGCTGCTGCTTCGGCTCGTGGCAGCGCTCGCACGCCACCAGGCTCACGGGCGCAGCCTTCCACTGCGAACGGCGGTGGCGCGTGTTGCTGCGCGACATCTTCCGCTTGGGAACAGCCACGGCTACTTCTCCTGGTTCTCGTCGGCGCCGTCCTCGGCACCGCTCAGCTGGATTTCCTGCAGGGCCGCCCAACGGATGTCGGTGACCTCGTGGTGGTGGTCCGGGTCGTCCGCCAGCCGCGCCCCGCAATCGGAGCACAGACCGGGACAGTCGTCCTGGCACACCGGCTGCAGCGGCAGTTCGAGAACCACCGCGTCGCGCAGCACGGGCTCGAGGTCGAACAAGTCGCCCTCGAGGAAGAGAGTGTCCTCCTCCTCGGCGTCGTCACCGGCGTCGGCGGCACCGTGGTGCCCACCGGTCCGGGTGTCGGCGTCGGGGTAGGAGTACAACTCCTGGAACTCCGTCTCGAGCTCACGCTCGAGCGGCTCCAGACACCTTACGCACTCCCCCGAGAGCGGTGCGCGGGCGGTGCCCGTGACGAGCACCCCCTCCATCACCGACTCCAGGCGGAGGTCCAGCTCGATCTCCGTGCCCTCGCGGACACCGATGACCTCGATGCCCATGTCCTTGGGGGCCGGCACCGAGCGGGAGACCTTCTTCATCGCCCCAGGACGACGACCCAGCTCGTGCGTGTCGAACACGAGCGGGTTGCGGTGGTCGAGGCGGGTGTTCAGGGCTCCTGCTTTCTTCGGTTCGGCGCGTGCCCGTCGCCACGACGGCGGGCACGCCAAAGCGCCGGGGATCACACGGCTGAGGGATCAGGATACCGGTCCCCCGGGCTCAGCCCAAACCGCGCTCCTGCTCCAGCTCACGCAGCCGGTTCAGGTCGATCATGCTGGTGTCGAAGAAGCTCGTCTCGTCGAGCGCCGCGCCCTGCCCCTGCTGGTGCTGCTGCGGGACGTACTGCTGCTGCTCGTAACCGCTCTGCTGCGGCTGCTGCCAGCCGTAGTTCGGGTCGTAGTAGGCCTGCTGCGGCTGGGCGGCGTACGGGTCGGCGTACTGGCCCTGCTGCTGGTACGGGTCCGGCTGCTGGACCTGCTGCTGGTACGGGTCCGGCTGCTGGTAGCCGTAGTCGGGCTGCTGGACCGCGTTCGGGTCGTACTGGTAGTCGCCGGGGGCCACGGGGGCGGCCAGGCCCGCGAGGTACTCGGCGTCGGACTGCCCGGGGACCTGGCCCTCGGGGTCCGCGTCGTGGGCGCCCAGTTCGTCCATGGGGCGGTGGCCGGTCAGCTTCAGGCGGCCCCGTCCGACGGCCTCCAGGGTCTTGCTGAGCACCGCCTCGAAGGCGCCCAGCTTGGCGTCCACGTACTCGTCCGCGCGGCGGCGCAGCGTCTCGGGGTCCCCGCTGCGCTCCGGCGCGTCGTCCTCGTCCGCGTACGGGTAGCCGTTCTCGTCGAGGGCCGGGCCGTGGCCCAGCAGCTTCTCGCGCCCGCGGTCCACCGAGCCGATGGTCTTGGTCAGCACGACCTCGAAGTTGGCGAGCTTGCTGTCGACGTAGTCGTCGGCCTCGGCCCGGATCTCGGTGGCCTCGCGCTGCGCCTCCGTGACGATGCGCTCGGCCTCCTGCTGCGAGCGGCGGGCGATCTCGGTGTCGGAGATCAGCGAACCGCGTTCCGCGTGCGCGGCGCCGATGATCCGGCCGGCCTCGGCCCGGGCCTCCTCGACCATCTGCTCCCGCCCGCCCAGCAGCTGCTGGGCCTGGGAGAGCGAGTCGGGCAGCGCCGACCGTACGTCTTCGAGCATGGCGAGCAACTCGGCACGGTTGACCACGCAGGAGGCCGACATCGGCATGGACCGGGCGGCCTCCACGGCGGCCACGATCTCGTCGAGCTTCTTCTGGACGTCCACGTTCCAGACTCTACTGCTGCGCGAGCTTCTTCTTGAGGGCCTCCAGCACGACGGGGGGCAGCAAGTGCGCGACGTCGCCGCCCCATTGCGCCACCTCCTTGACGAGGCTGGAGGACAGGAAGCTGTAGGTGGGGTTGGTGGGGACGAACAGGGTCTCCACGCCGGACAGCCCGTTGTTCATCTGGGCCATCTGCAGCTCGTAGTCGAAGTCGCTGACCGCGCGCAGGCCCTTCACGATGGCGGGGATGTCGCGCTGCTTGCAGAAGTCCACCAGCAGGCCGTGGAAGGCCTCCACGCGCACGTTGCCGTACCCGGCGGTGACCTCCTCGATGAGGGCGATGCGCTCCTCGATCGAGAAGAGGCCCTTCTTCGACTTGTTGATCATCACGGCCACGTAGACCTCGTCGTACAGGCGCGAGGCTCGGGCGATGATGTCGAGGTGTCCATTGGTGACGGGGTCGAAGGACCCCGGACAGACTGCGCGGCGCAACGGTGACTCCTCGCTCTGAGGGTTCTGCGGGTGGTTCATGACGCGTCGGTGACGTCGGCGGCGCGACCGTACCAAAGCGTCCCTTCGCCGTACCGCCGGGCCCTGATCCCTTCGTACCCCTCGGGCCAGTGGAATTCCCCGCCTCGGGTGCTCCTCTCCACGGTGGCGACGGCGTCCGCGTCGAGCCAGCCCTGCGTACGGAGTGTGAGCAGGATCTCGCGCAGCTCGTCGTCGGTGACGGCGTACGGCGGGTCCAGGAACACCAGGTCGTACGGCTCCGCCGGAGGCGGTCCCGCGACGACCTTCTCGGCCTTTCCGGCCCGCACCTCGGCGCCGGGCAGCCCGAGGGCGCGGACGTTCTCCCGGATGACGCGGGCGGCGCGGGGGTCGGACTCGACCAGCAGCACGTGCGCCGCGCCACGTGAGAGCGCCTCCAGGCCGACGGCACCCGATCCCCCGTACAGGTCGATGACCCGCGCCCCGTGCAGAACGCCGCGCAGCGACTCCCAGGTGGAGAACAGCCCCTCCTTCGCCCGGTCGGAGGTGGGTCGGGTTCCGTTGCCCGGCGGCACGGCCAGGCGGCGGCCACCGGCGGCTCCGGCGATCACGCGGGTCATCTGCGGCTCATTCGTCTCGTGGGCGGGGGGGAGCGGCGCCGTCGCGGCGCCGCTCCCCCACGATACGTAGGTCAGTCCCGGCCCTGCTCTTCCACGGCCCCGACGAGCGCCGGCGAGGCGTAGCGCGACCAGGACAGGCAGCCGTCGGGCGGGCAGTGCTCGGGGCGGCGCGGGTCGTGACCGAGCTCACGCAGCTTCGTCCGGACGGAGTCGGGCGTACGGCCGAAGCGCGCGGCCACGCGGGCGATGGACTCGCCGTCGTGGAACCGGCGGACCAGTTCCTCCTCGTGCTGCGGCACCCAGGGCGCGCCGTGCCCCGGGAACAGCTCGCGCAGCACGTCACGGTCGGGTATGGGCTCGGCCACGTCGGCCACGAGGGCGAGGGCGCGCAGGGCGCGGTTGAGGGCGATGCGCAGGGACGGGACGTCGGTCAGCGGCAGCGTGAGCGTGCCGGAGGCGAGGAGGGTGTCCGGGTCGTCCTCGGACCAGCCGGCCAGGGTCAGGGTGACGGTGGTGTCGTCGTCGCTGGAGAGCTCGATCCGGAAGACCTTCTCACCGAGCGGCAGTTCGTTGAGGTGACGGAACGACATGAAATCAGCCCCCAAAGGTCCAACTACGCCTATTCCCGAGCGGATCGGCGCGGACTGTGTCCATTCTCCCAGGAGGCACTGACAATGACGGCCCGTCAGCCCTTGTCGAGGTACTGCTCGCGGTCCGCGTCGACCAGGCTCTCCAGCGCGCTGCGCAGGTCCGGCTGACCCTCCAGTCCGGGGTCCGCGGCGACCAGCGAGGTGGCCTCCTCCCGGGCCGCCGCGATCACGTCCTCGTCGTCGATCACCGTCAGCATGCGCAGCGACGAACGCGTCCCGGACTGGGCCTGCCCGAGGACGTCGCCCTCACGCCGCTGTTCCAGGTCGATGCGGGAGAGCTCGAAGCCGTCCAGCGTCCCGGCCACGGCGTCCAGCCGGGCGCGGGCCGAGGTCGCCTCCGGCATCTCGGACACCAGCAGGCACAGACCGGCCGCCGCACCACGCCCGACCCGGCCGCGCAACTGGTGCAGCTGCGAGACGCCGAAGCGGTCCGCGTCCATGATCACCATGGCGGTGGCGTTCGGCACGTTGACGCCGACCTCGATCACCGTGGTCGCCACCAGCACGTCGACATCGCCGGCGGCGAAGCGGCGCATCACGTCGTCCTTCGCCTCCGCCTGCATCCGCCCGTGCAGCACCTCCACGCGCAGCCCCGCCAGCGGCCCCTTGGCCAGCTGCTCGGCGATCTCCAGCACCGCCAGCGGCGGCCGCCGCTCCGCCTCGTCCTCCGCGGACTTCTTCTTCGGGTCCGGCTCCTCGTCGCCGATCCGCGGGCACACCACGTACGCCTGGTGCCCGTTCTCGACCTCCTCGCGCACCCGCTCCCAGGCGCGCGACAGGAAGTGCGGCTTGTCCTTCGCCGGCACGACGTGCGTGGCGATCGGCGAACGCCCGGCCGGCAACTGGTCCAGCACGGAGGTCTCCAGGTCGCCGAAGACCGTCATCGCGACGGTGCGCGGGATCGGCGTCGCCGTCATCACCAGCAGGTGCGGCGGCTGCTTGGCCTTGCCCCGCAGCGCGTCGCGCTGCTCGACACCGAAGCGGTGCTGCTCGTCGACCACGACCAGCCCCAGGTCGTGGAACCCCACCTTGTCCTCGATCAGCGCGTGCGTGCCCACGACGATCCCGGCCTCGCCGGTCACCAGGTCAAGCAGCGCCTGGCGGCGGGCGGCGGCCCCCATGGAACCGGTCAGCAGCACGACCTTCGTGCCCAGGTCCGAGCCGCCGAGCATGCCGCCCTCGGCGAGGTCGCCCATCATCTCCGTGATCGACCGGTGGTGCTGCTGCGCCAGCACCTCCGTCGGCGCCAGCATCGCGGCCTGGCCGCCCGTGTCGACCACGCCGAGCATGGCGCGCAGCGCCACCATCGTCTTGCCGGAACCCACCTCGCCCTGGAGCAGCCGGTGCATCGGGTGGTCCGTCGCCAGGTCCGCGAAGATCTCGGCCGACACCTGCTCCTGGCCCTCGGTGAGCGTGAACGGCAGCCGCGCGTCGAAGGCCTTCAGCAGTCCGTCCTCCGCCGGCACGCGCGGCACGGCGGGCAGCGCGTCCTCCGCCGCCCGGCGCCGCGCGAGGGCCACCTGCAGTACGAACGCCTCGTCCCACTTCAGGCGCTCCTTGGCGATCATGATGTCGGCCTTGGACCGCGGGCGGTGGATCTTCTCCAGCGCCTCCGGCAGCGCCACGAGCCCGCGCGACTCCCGCAGCGCGGCGGGCAGCGGCTCGCCCGTGCCGGACCACTGCGTGGCGCCGAGGGAGGTCAGCACGGTGTCGACGGTCTTCGCGATCGTCCACGAATTGACCTGCTTGCACGCCGGGTAGATCGGGATCAGCCGGGCGGCGAAGGCGTCCACGGCCTCCTTGCCGTCCTCGGCGTCCAGCAACTGGTACTCGGGGTGCGCCAGCTGCAGGGCCCGGTTGAACACGGACACCTTGCCGGCGAACATGCCGCGGCGGCCCGGGAGGAGGTCGTGCTCCGGCTTGAACACCCCCCGGCCGAAGAAGACCAGGGTCAGCGAGCCGCTGCCGTCCGTGACGACCACCTCGAGGCGCGACTTGCCCGGGCCGTAGGTCTTCTTCGTCGCCTTGGCGACGCGCGCGACGACGGTGACGTGTTCGTCCAGCGGGAGGTCGGACAGGCGCGTCAGCTCGCCGCGTTCCGCGTAGCGGCGTGGGTAGTGGTGCAGCAGGTCGCCGACGGTGCGCAGGTCGAGATGGTCGGCGAACACCTTTGCGGTGCGGCCGCCGACGGATTTTGCGAGCGGTTCGTCAAGGGCAGCAGACATCGCGTCCATCTTTGCGCACGGGGCCGACAAAGTTTGTGTTGCGGCCCGGGGTGCTGCGGCTGCGCCGGGCTGCCCGGGTGGTCGTGTACGGGTGCGTTGCGCCTGCGGCGGGCGGTTTCCCCGCCCTCCCTCCCTCCCCCAGCCTTCGGCCGGGGGGACCCCCATCCGGCGCGGTCAGTGACCGCCTCGCTGCGTACGTTGTGGGTCGGTGCCGCGCCGGCGCACGCCCCTAGCCTTCGGCCGGGGGGACCCCCATGGGGGCACCCCGCCACACCCCCTTGGGTCGTGTGGGCGACTAACGGCTGGTGGGGGTTCGGAGAGCGGTCCGGGGTCGCCACAGGTGCCCTACTCACCCCCCACCGGCCGTCAAGCGCCCCAACCGGCATGAGGGGGTGTGGCGGGGTGCGCCCGGAAGCGACGAGCGGCGGACCCGGCGCCGAATACTGCAGGGATAAACCGCGAGCGCTGTGGGGGAGTGCGCCGGCGCGGCCCCGACCCAGGCGCACGGTGCGAGACCCGCACCAACCGCGCCGGATGGGGGTCCCCCCGGCCGAAGGCCGGGGGGAGGGAGGGCGGCGGGGAAACCCCAACAGCAACCACAACGGCGCCGCACGCGGCGACGCGGGGGCGGCTACTCGACGCCGATGAGGAGGGGGCACGTTTCCTGGCCGCCGTCGTAGACGACCGTGTCGACCGCGAGGTGGCTGTCACGGACGTGCGCCTCGAGCCGGTCCGCCAGGTCCGCGGGCGCGTCGGACCCGATGACGAGCGTGACCATCTCCCCGCCCGCGGCGAGCATGCGGTCCAGGACGATGATCCCGGTCTCGACGAGGTTGCCGCCGATCACCGCGACGTCCCCGTCGATGAGGCCGAGGACGTCCCCGGCCTGGCAGACGCCGGCCATGGTCCAGGACTGGGCCTCCGCGACGGCGAGCTCGGCGTAGCGCGTGGCGCCGGCCGCGGAGGTCATGGCGACGACGTCCTCGTCAAAGCGCCGGGTGGGCTCGTGGACGGCGAGGGCGGCGATGCCCTGCACCGCGGACCGGGTGGGGATGAGCGCCACGCGGACGCCCTCCGTGCGCGCCTGTTCGGCCGCGGCGCCCACCGCGTGCCGCAGTTCGACGTCGTTGGGCAGCAGGACGACCTCGCGGGCGTGCGCACGGCGGATGGCCTCCGCGATGTCGCCGCTCGCGGGCGGCTCCCCGGGCCGTACGGCGACCACGGTGGCCCCGGCCTGGGTGCACAGCTCCGCGAGGCCGTCGCCGCGCACCACCGCGACCACGGCCCGGAGCGTGCGCTCGCCCCGCCCGCCGGTGGCCCCGCGGCGGCCCTGCTCGAGCGCGCGGGCCTGGTCGCCGAAGTGCGTCACCTTGATGCGGTACGGCCGTCCCGCATCGATCCCGGCCTCGATGGCGGCGCCCACGTCGTCGACGTGGACGTGGACGTTCCACAGCCCGTCCCCGCCGACGACGACGAGGGAGTCGCCGAGCCGGTCCAGCCGGGTGCGCAGCGCGGGGACGGCGCGGTCGGGTGCCTCCAGGAGGTAGATGACCTCGAAGTCCGGCCCGCCGGGCACCGCGTGCGGGTCCGCGCCGTCCCCGCCGGTCGCGCAGCCGTAGGGCACGACCTGGGACGCGCCCCTGGGCAACGGCACCCGCAGGGCGTCGTCGAGCGGGCCCATCGGGGCCTGTCCCGAAACCGCGTCCGCGAGGGCGCCCAGGACGGCGACGAGGCCGCGGCCGCCGGCGTCGACGACACCGGCGTCGCCGAGGACGGCCAGCTGCCGCGGAGTTGCCGCCAGGGCGAGGCGGGCCGCCTCGTACGCGGCCCGGGAGACCTCGTGGACGTCGCCGGTCACGGCGGCGGCCGCCTCCGCGGCGGCCGTGGCGACGGTGAGCATCGTGCCCTCGACCGGATGCGCGACGGCCTGGTAGGCGGACTCCGCGGCCCGGCGCAGGGCCGGCCGCAGGTCGCCGGCGTCCTCGGCGAGGACCTCGGCCATGCCGCGCAGCAGTTGGGCGAGGATCGTCCCGGAGTTGCCGCGTGCTCCTATGAGCGCGCCGTGCGCCATGGAGCGCAGGCACGAGGTGAGGTCCGGGATGCCGCCCGAGGCGGCGTGGCCCTCGAAGACGGCGTCCACGGACTGGGCGGCGGACTCCACGGTCAGGAACAGGTTCGTGCCGGTGTCCCCGTCGGCGACGGGGTAGACGTTGATCGCGTCGATCTCCTCGCGGGCCCGGCCGAGCGCCTGGAGGGACAGCCGGCACCATGCGCGCACCGCGGGAGGGTCGAGCGTCGGCGGCACGTGTTCCTCCTGCGGGGGCGGCCGGGGACCTGG
>NZ_JARAVO010000271.1:0-12086 GCF_033792805.1 Streptomyces sp. PA03-1a | reverse complement strand
GGGCGGAATGATGGGCGGGTGACGTTCCTGGAGGTCGCCTGCGACGAGTCGGGCTCGGACGGCGAGAACCTGATCGGCGGGAACACGGACGTCTTCGCACACGCGGGCGTGTGCGTCGCGGGCGACGCGGCGGCCCGGGCGCTGCGGGAGGTGCGCGAGCGGATCCGCTCGCCCGCCGAGGAGTACAAGGCGAACCATCTGCTGCGCGAGAAGCACCGGGCGGTACTGGAGTGGTTCCTGGGGCCGGCGGGGCCGCTGGGCGGGAAGGCCTCGGTGCACCTCGTCGACAAGGCGTGGTTCGTGGTCGTGGCGGTCGTCGACGTGCTGGCCCCGGGGCCGCCCGCGGCGGCGCGGGCGGCCGTGCTGTACCGCGAGGGGCGCCGCACCGTGGACGCGGAACGGTGGCGCCCTTTCCTCCGGGCCTCCAACGAACTGGCGCGGACCAGGAACCACGAGGCGGGGCCGGCGCCCGTCGACCCGTTCTTCCGGGCCCTGGAGGCGCTGGGTCCGGCCGACGGCGGTGACGGCGCCCTGGCCGGGGTCATCGAGGTGCTGCGGCGGGCCAGGCCGCGGGCGGAGGCGTTCCGCGCGCGGCTCGCACAGGCACCGGAGGCCGTGGAACCGCTGGACCCGCTCTTCCCCGCGCTGGAGCGGACGGTGGCGCGCTGGAGCGCGGACGGGGTCCGGGTGCACGTCGTGCACGACCGGCAGAACTCGCTCACCGAGGAACGGATCGCGCGGCTCGGGGCCCGCCTGGCGCCGGACCTGCGGCCGGCGGGGCTGCGGCTGGCCGAGTCGCGCCACGACCCGCGGATCCAGCTCGCCGACTTCCTCGCGGGTGTCGCGCGGAAGCTGGCCTCGGACGAGCTGGCGGGACGCGGCGACCCGGTGCTGACCGGACTGCTGCGCCCCTACGTGGATCCGCTCTCGGTGTGGGGCGACGAACGGAGCTGGTCGCGGCTGGGGCCCGGGCGTCGCCCGGCCGGGCCCCGGCCGCCGGCGTCTCAGCTCGCGCCGATGAGCTTCGTGACGCGGTGCGCCAGCGCGATGGAGTAGCTCTGCCCGCGGTCCTGCGGATAGATCTGCGCCATCGTGGCGAGCGTGACCCGGCTCATGTGGGTGCGGTGCCCCGGGATGAGCGAGCGGTACTCGGGGGTCACGACCGGCTGGGCGAAGGGGGCACGCGAGAAGTGCCACTCCTGGATCCACGAGCGGTCGAAGTCCGGGTTGAGCCGCTGCAGGTACGGGATGTACCGGTCCAGCACCTCCGCGGGGTCGGTGGTGAACCGCCAGTCGTCCCGCGGCACGTAGTTGCCGACGTAGAGGAGGTGGCGGCCGCCGTACTCCTCGCGGTCGACCATCTGCGTGTGCTCCACGACGGCCAGGAACGGGAAGTCCGGGTCGTTGATGTTGAGCCAGTAGTACGGGATCACGCTGCGGTCGACCTCGAGCACGAAGCAGGTGGCGCCGAGGTACTGGTTGCGCCACACGGCGTCGTCGGAGGGGACGTCCGCGGCCTTGGCGAAGACCGGCTGCGGGACCGTGACGATGAGCTGGTCGAAGGCGTAGGACGCACCGTCGCCGGTGGTCACCGTGACCTGCTCGGCACCCTCGGGCTGGCGGATGGTCTCCACCTTCTTGCCGAACTCGACCTTGCCGCCGCGGGCGGCGACGGCGTCGCGCAGTGCCGCGTACACGCGCTCGAAGCCGCCGTGCACGTAGCCGAGTTCGAAGGTGCGGCAGTGCACGCGGGCCCACAGCCACGCCATGGAGACCTCGTCGGCCCGGTCGCCGAACTTGCCGCGCAGCAGCGGCTCCCAGATGGTTTCGGTGGCCTTGCGGCCGGCCCGGCGGCGCAGCCAGTCCAGGGCGGTGAGGTCGTTGTAGCGCTCACCGCTGCGGACGGCCTTGAGCAGCGCGGAGGAGGCACCGAAGCGCACGCCGTCGACCAGCGAGAAGGAGGGGAAGCGCAGCATCTCCAGCGGGGTGCTGAAGGGGTGCAGTTCGCCGTCCCGGTAGACGCCGGTGGTGGGCTTGTGGAAGCGCAGGTCGTCGCCGAGGCCGAGCTCCTCGATGAGCTCGATGATGTCCCGGTCGCTGCGGAAGATGTGGTGGTAGTACCGCTCCAGCGGGACGCCGCCGATGGGGATCGACGCCGCGAGTCCGCCCAGCTCGTCGGCCGCTTCGAGCACCGTGACCTGGTGTCCGGCCTTGACCGCGTCGTAGGCGGCGGTCAGGCCGGTGGCGCCGGCACCGATGATGCCGAGATTCATCCGAAACTCCACTTCCTGTTGAGCACGAACTGGGTGGCCAGCACCAGCGGCAGCGAACCCGCCTTGACGATGTTCGCGTCGACGCCCAGCCAGCTGGTGAAGACCTGGAACAGCACGTAGGTCAGGGCGATGCCGGTGACGCCGACCGCGTAGAAACGCAGGAAGCGCACGAACAGCCGGTCCCGCTTGTCGAACGTGAAGATCGCGTTGAGCACGAAGTTGTTGGTGATGCCGAGGCTCGTGCTGATGATGTTGGCGACCTGCTCGTCGAGGCCGAGCACGTTGAAGAGCAGTAGGAAGGCCACGAGGTCGAGGGCGACGCCGCTGCCGCCGACCAGCGCGTAGCGGATCAGCTGCCGCAGGTCCGCCCGCCGGTCGGGACCTGCCGGAGCCGGGGCCGCGGTGTCCGCGTCCCCGGCCGCCTCAGTCGCCGTCATGCCGCAGGACCTCGCGCACGATGTACAGCGGCCGGTTCTGCGCCTCGCTGTATATGCGTCCTATGTAGCTGCCGAGCACCCCGATGGCGAGCATCTGGGTACCGCCGAGGAACAGGGTGACGACCATGAGCATGGTCCAGCCGGACACCGTGATGTCGGGCCGGAAGATCTTCATGCCCAGCGCGTACACGATGCCGGCGAGGGAGAGGGCGAGCACGAGGAAGCCCAGCCGGCTGATCAGCCGCAGCGGGACGGTGGAGAAGCTCGTGACGCCGTCGATGGCGAGGCGGGCCATCTTCCGCAGCGGGTACTTGGTCTCCCCGGCGAAGCGCTCGTCGCGGTCGAACTGGACCTCGGTCTGCCGGAACCCCATTGAGGCGACCATGCCGCGCACGAAGCGGCTGCGCTCACGGAAGCGGCGCAGCTCGTCGGCCGCCCGCCGGTCCAGGAGCCGGAAGTCGCCGGTGTCGAGCGGGATGTCCACCTCGGCCCAGCTGCGCAGGATGCGGTAGAACGCGTGCGCGGTGGTGCGCTTGAAGATCGTGTCGCGGCGGGTGCGGCGGCGCGCGTGGACGATCTCGGCACCGGCGCGCCAGGCGTCGACCAGCTCCAGGCTGATCTTCGGCGGGTCCTGGAGGTCGGTGTCCATGATGATGACGGCGTCGCCGGTGGCCTCGTCCAGGCCGGCGGTGATGGCGATCTGGTGGCCGTAGTTCCGGGCGAAGTCGACCACCCGCACCCGGGGGTCGTTCTTCGCCAGGTCCCTGAGGATGGTCAGGGAGCCGTCGGCGGAGCCGTCGTTGACGTACACGATCTCGTAGCGGAATTCCGGCCGCCCGGCGAGGGCCTTGGCCAGCTCCTCGTGGAAATGGCGGATGCCGTCCTGCTCGTTGTACACGGGGAGGATGTACGAGATCAGTGCCGTTCCGCCCGATTCCGGCGCCGGCTGCGGGATCACGGCGGTCGCGGATTCAGCGGTCTGCGTCGTCACCGTCGGTCCTCCGCACCGTGCACTGCGCACTCATGGGGATTCTCAAACATTTGTCGAACCTATGGATCGACTCTTAATTGAAGGCGAACAAAGGCTTTCCGGAGCGACGCGCCGAGTTGACGGCAGAGCGGCACTCAGGTCACGGAATAGCCAGTTCCGGCAGGTGGTGACGGCGTGGTGGGACGCAGGGCGCGTGGCGCCGTCCCCGTGCGATCAGCGCGCTGGGGCGGGCCGGGCCTTCCGGGGTACGCACCGCAGGGCCAGGGCCGCGGCGGTCAGGTAGGCGAGGGCGCCGGCGGCCATGGCGAGCCGCAGCCCCGTGCCGTGGTCGGCGGCGGTGGCGAGGAGGGTGCCGCCGAGGGCCACACCGGCGGTGCTGCCGATCTGGCGGGCGGTGTTGAACAGGGCGGAGGCGGTCCCGAAGTAGCCGGGGGGCGCGGCCGCCATGACGGTGGTGGTGGTGCCGGTGAGGGCGAAGGAGGTGCCGAAGCCCGCGGCCATCATGGGGGCGACGAGCAGCGGGTACGCCGGGTCGGGCCCCGCCGCGGCCCAGCCGGCGAGCCCGAGGGCGCCCAGCAGCATGCCGGTGACGACCAGCGGACGGTCCCCGGTCCTGCGGGCCAGCCGCCCGGACAGGACGGAGGCGAACATCGTCGTCGCCACGGCCGGGAAGAGGGCGAGGCCGGTACCGAGGGCGCTGTAGCCGCGCTGGTGCTGGAAGGAGACGCTGGCGGTGAACACCATGCCGTAGAAGGCGAAGTTGAAGAGCAGCCCGGTCAGCGAGCCGCCGCCGACCGCCCGGGAGCGCAGCATGTGCGGTGGGACCGCGGGCGAGCGGGCCAGCCGCTCGCGCACCGCGAACGCCACGACGGCCAGAAGCGCCAGGCCGGCGCCGGCGAGGACCGCCGGATCGGACCACCCGCGCCGCCCGGCTTCGTTGAGGACGGCGGTCAGCAGGGCGACCGCGGCCACGACGGCGCACTGCGCGGGCAAGTCCAGGGCCCGGTCGGCGCGCCGGCGCGAGGGCGCGACGTGCCGCAGCGTCAGCGCCAGACAGGCGACGCCGACGGGCAGGTTGACCAGGAAGACCCACCGCCAGCCCACCGTGGACACGAGCAGCCCGCCCAGCAGCGGGCCCGCGGAGGCCGCGATGCCGGCCATCGAGCCCCACAGCCCGACGGCGCGCGATCGCGCGGCGGGGACGGGGTAGGCCTGCTGGAGCAGCGCGAGGGAGCCGGGCACGATCAGCGCCGCGCCGAGTCCCTCGGCCAGCCGCGCGGCGACCAGGGACGGGGCGTCCGGCGCGAGCGCGCAGGCGGCCGAGGACACCGTGAACACGGCCACGCCGGTGCAGAAGACGCGGCGGTTGCCCAGCCGGTCGCCGAGGGCCCCGCCGGTGAGCAGCAGCCCGGCGAACACCATCGTGTAGCCGTCGGTGATCCACTGGATCCCGGTGAGCGAGGCCGACAGTTCGCGGCCCACCACGGGCACGGCGACGTTGATGACGGTCACGTCCAGGATGACCATGAAGTAGCCGGCGCACACCGCGAGCAGCGGTGCCCGTGACCACGGCCCGGCGTCCGGGCCCGGCGCGCCGGCGGGCCCGGGCTCCTCACCGGCGGCCGCCTCCGCGAACGGCACGTCCTCGACCTCATCCCGTACGCAGGGGTTCAGTACCGGATGTCACAGTAAGGGGTGTCCGGTCCCGGTTGCGGGACCGGCCGCGCGCGCTGCGCGTGGCTCACCTCGGCCCGCCGCGGCGCCGGCGCAGCAGGTAGGTGTCCATGATCCAGCCCTTGCGTTCCCGGGCCTCGGTGCGCGCCCGGAGGATGCGCTCGGAGGTCTCGGCGAGCGGGCCGGAGACGAGGATCTCGTCCTCGGTGCCGAGGTAGGCGCCGTAGTGGATGTCCAGGCCCTCGGGGTCGAGGCCGGCGAAGGCGGCGCCGCCGTCGAGCATGACCACCACGTCGTCGGCGTCCTCGGGGAACCCCTCGGCGAGGCGGCGGCCGGTGGTGATCTGCAGGGGGCGCCCGACCCGGGTGAGGGTGAGGCGGTGGCGGGCCGCGAGGGCGGCGACGCTGCTGATGCCGGGAACGACCTCATGGGTGAAGGAACCCGGCCGGCGGGCCAGGACCTCCTCGACGACGGCGATCACGCTGTCGTAGAGGGAGGGGTCGCCCCAGACCAGGAAGGCGCCGGTCTCGCCGGGGCCGAGGTGGGCGTCGAGGAGTCCGGCCACCAGGTCGGCGCGGCGGCGCCGCCAGTCCTCGACGGCCTCGGCGTAGCCGGGGGCGGTGCGGTCGCGCTCGGCGTCGGGGACCTCGACGAGGCGGTGGCCGCGGCGCGCGTGCTCGTCCAGCATCCGCCGGCGCAGGCGGATCAGGTCCTGGCGTTCCTCGGGTTTCCCGAGGACGAGGAAGACGTCCGTACGGCCGATCGCCTTGACCGCCTGAAGGGTGAGGTGTTCGGGATCGCCCGCGCCGATGCCGATGACGAGGATGTGTCGCATGCGGTGATTGTGCCCTGCGGTGTGCCCGTGACGGCCGTCGCGGCAACTGTTCCCGGGGCGTCCCGTGATGTCCCTCACGCTGGATCGGGTGGTTACGGTGCGACTTAGTAGCGGGCGTCCACGCGGCATATAACATCTATCCGTGACGGAATGGGACATAATTCGCACAGGGGGGCGACGGTATCCGATCCGTACGGCGTCATGGGCCTCTCCCGGGGTGGGGACAGCGATCTGAGGGCCCATCAGGTCTCTTCCGCACCGTGGCTCCGGCGGCGCGGCACGCTCACCCGCCGGGCGCAAGAGGCACCGCGGCTACGAGTCCGCGTAGTACCGATCTTTCATTGCCCGATGTTCGGGACGGTCCACACAATGGCCGGGCCCGCCAGCCGTCACGGCAGCTCAGGTGGGTTGTGAACACGCACGCCGAACCCTGGAGTGAGGTCACGCAATGACGAAGCACCGCCGGATGAAGCCCTTCCGGAAGATCACCGTCGCCGCCCTCGCCGTCGCCGCCGTGGGTGTGCCCTCGGTGGCCATGGCTTGCGTCGGCGGCCAGCATGGCCCGCAGTACAGCGGGTCCCAGGGCCGGGGCGACCAAGGTCAGGGTGGCCAGGCCCAGGGCCAGGGCCGCTGGAACCACGCCTCGTGGGGCGGGTCCTGGAAGGGGTCCGCCGACGGGTCCGCCGACGGCACGTGGACGCAGGGCGGCCAGTGGGGCGGGAAGCCGTCCTGGGCACCCTCCGCGGCACCCTCGGCCCCCGCCTCCGCGCCCTCGGCCCCCGCCTCCGCGCCCTCGTCGGCACCGTCGTCGGCGCCCTCGTCGGCACCGTCCGCCGCACCGGCCTCCCCGGCCGCGGGTCCCGGAGCCACGCTGACGGGAGCCTCGGCCACCGTGCTCGACATGGTCAACCAGGAGCGGGCGAAGGCCGGCTGCACCGCCCTGAAGGTCAACGCCAAGCTGAACCAGGCCGCGCAGGACCACAGCAAGGACATGGCCTCGCACCAGAACATGTCGCACACCGGTTCCGACGGTTCGTCCCCCGCCGACCGTATCTCCTCGGCGGGCTACGACTGGAGCAGCTACGGCGAGAACGTGGCCTACGGCTACTCCTCCGCCTCCAGCGTGATGAGCGCATGGATGGCCAGCCCGGGCCACAAGCGGAACATACTGGACTGCTCGTACAAGGAGATAGGGATCGCGCTGGCGCAGCCCGGCAACTACTGGACGCAGGACTTCGGCGCCGCGCGCTGAAGCAGGACGCCGGGAGGACCGGCCGCCCCCGTGGCGGCCGGGCCTCCCGGCGTACGTGCGGTGGGATCAGCGCAGACCGCGGCCGAGCGCGTTGATCAGCTCACCGTTGGTGGTGTCCCCGCTCAGTTCCCAGAAGAAGGCGCCGCCGAGGCCCTGCGACTTCACCCAGGCCGCCTTGCCGCGGAGGGTGAGCGGCGTGTCGTAGCTCCACCACTCGTCGCCGCAGCGGGCGTACGCGGTGCCGGCGACACTGCGCGTGGCCGGGCAGCGGGTCTTGAGCACCTTGTAGTCCTCGCTGCCCGCCTCCCAGGTGCCGGGGGCGGGGCCGGTGGCGTCGCCGCCGGGCGCCGTCCGCGTCACACCGGTCCAGCCGCGGCCGTAGAAGCCGAGGCCCAACAGGAGCTTGCGGGCCGGGATGCCGAGGCCACGCAGCTTGCGGATGGTCGCCGCCGCGTTGGAGGTCTTCTCCGGGATGCCGCGGTAGGAGGTGAGCGGCGAGTGGGGGGCGGTCGGGCCGGTGGCCGACCAGGTGCCGAAGTAGTCGTAGGTCATCGGGTTGTACCAGTCGACGTACTTCGCGGCGCCCGCGTAGTCGGCGGCGTCGATCTTGCCGCCGTCCGAGGCGTCGGCGGTGATGGCGGCGGTGACCAGGTTCTTCTTGCCGAAGCGGTGGCGTACCGCGGCCATCAGGTCCGTGTACGCGGTCGGGCCGCTGGTGTCGCAGGACATGCCGCAGGCGTTCGGGTACTCCCAGTCGATGTCGATGCCGTCGAAGACGTCGGCCCAGCGCGGGTCCTCGACGAGGTCGTAGCAGGAGTCGGCGAAGGCCTTCGGGTCGGCCGCGGCCTGGCTGAAGCCGGGCGACCAGGTCCAGCCGCCGAAGCTCCACAGGATCTTGATGTCCGGGTACTGCTTCTTGAGCTTGCGCAGCTGGTTGAAGTTCCCGTGCAGCGCGCCGTCCGCGGTGCCGTCGGCGACGCCGTCGACGCTGCCGGCCGCGTCGTAGGGCTTCTGGTAGTCGGCCCACTCGTCGCCGACGGCGCACTTGCCGTCGCTCACGTTGCCGAAGGCGTAGTTGATGTGGGTGAGCCGCGAGGCCGCGCCCGAGGTGACGATGTTCTTGACGTGGTAGTCGCGGGCGTAGACGCCCCAATCGATGAAGTAGCCGACGACTTTCGACGTGGCTCCCGTGGTGTGCGGGGCGTGGTGGCCGTGGCCGTGGGACGCCGCCGCGGGCGCGGGCTGGGCCGCGGCGGGGCCGGTGACCAGGCTCGCGGTGAGCAGCGCCGTGCCGGCGGCGACGAGGCCGACCAGCGTTCTGCGGAACCGTGATCCCTGCTGTCTGGGCATGGAGTCACCTCTGGTGAGGAAGCGGTCGTGAGCGCGCGTGGATGCGGGGACACCCTAGAAGGACTAGACCAATGGGGTCAATGGTCTGCACCAATTCGGAAGTCCCCGCTCCACGCGGCGTGTTGACCGCCCGTCAGAGCGGCTGCAGCGTCCAGGACCAGCGGTGGGTACCCGGGCCCACCCGGTACACCGGCAGGGTGTCGGGGCCGCAGGAGGCGGTGCCGACCCCGCGGTGGGCGGCGTCCAGATGGACCACGCACGCGGCGCGCGGCACGAGTTCGTCGTGGTGGGCGGCGGCCGTGAGGTCCGCGGCGCGGTAGCGCGTGACGCTCACCTGGCGCGGCACGTCCAGGTGGACGGCGATCCCCGGCGCGGTCGCGGCCCCGGTGAGGGTGAAGCGCCGCACGTCGTGCCGCCCGCCGCTCTCCTGCGGCCTCAGGTACGGCGTGAACAGCGCGTCCACGTCCGACCGGTGGACCCCCACGGTCGCACCCGCGCACCGGTCGGGGTACGTCTCACCGGGGCCCCGCCCGAACCATTCCAGGGTGTCGAGCCCCGCCAACGTCTCGAAGACGGTGCCGACCCGTGGCAGGTCGGCCAGCGCATCCGGCAGCACCGCGGTCTCGTCGACGAGCAGCCCTCCGTTCGGCAGCGGCGTGAGGACCTGCTCGTGGCCGACGGTGCCCGCGCCGTCCGTCGCGTACGCCGAGCGCACCACCACGCTCGCGCCCTCCCTGCCGACCGACACCAGGGTGCGTTCCAGGGCGTGCAGGCCCCAGGCGCGCCAGCGAGCGGCGATGCCGCCCCACTCGTCGTTGTCGGTGGGGGCCCGCCACAGCGTCAGCACGGGCGGCGCGGTGAGCAGCGGATGCCGGAGCAGTCCGGCGTCGTCGAGCTCCACGGCCCCGGCCCCGTCACCGGCGAGCACGGCGCCCGCCCGGGTGAGCAGGTCCCGGTGGTCCTCGGCGAGCACCACCTGCGGGGCGCACACGAGCGTGCCGCGCGGCGCCCACGGCAGGTCCTGCGCCGTCGTGACGCGCAGCGTCAGGTGCGAGTCGCCGTGCGGCAGCAGGCTGGTGGGCAGCGGCACCACCGCGCTCTCCCCGGGCGCGAGGTCCGGGAGCCGGGCAGGGGCGGTGCCGGAGTCGCCGATGTGCCATCGCGCGCTCAGCCACGCCAGGTCCGCGAAGTGCTGCCGGTTGGTGATCCGCGCCTCGCGGCGGTCGGGGGTGAGCTCCAGCCGCAGCGGGGCGGCGATCTCGCGGTGCTCGGCCATCGCGGGCTTGGGCGTCCGGTCGGGCAGGACCAGGCCGTCGGCGCAGAAGGCCCCGTCGTGCGGCGTGTCCCCGAAGTCGCCGCCGTAGGCCCAGCGGTAACCGGGGGCGGTCACCCCGTCGGCGTACGCGTCGGCAGGGGCGTCGGGCCCTGCCGGGCGGCCGGCCCCCTCCCCGGTGAGCCGCTGGAGGATGCCGTGGTCCCGGAACTCCCAGACGAAGCCGCCCTGCAGGCCCGGGGTGGACTCGATGGCCCGCCAGTAGTCGGCCAGGGAGCCGTTGCTGTTGCCCATGGCGTGCGAGTACTCGCACAGGATGAGCGGCTTGGAGTGCGGGCCGGCCGTGATCTCCTCGATGGAGGCGTACATCGGGCAGATGATGTCGCTCGCGGACTGCGCCTCCTCCCAGGCGTCCTTGATCGCGCCCTCGTACTGCACGGGCCGGGTCGGGTCGGTGCGCCGCACCCAGGCCGCGGCGGCGTCGTGGTGGGCGCCGTGATCGCTCTCGTTGCCCAGCGACCAGACCACGACACTGGGGTGGTTGCGGTCGCGCAGCACCATCCGGGCCACCCGGTCGGTGAACGCCCCCAGGTAGCGCGGGTCGTCGGCCAGTTCGTGGGCGTGGTCGTGGGTCTCGATGTCGGCCTCGTCCACGACGTACAGGCCGAGTTCGTCGGCGAGGGAGAGCAGGGCCGGGTCGGGCGGGTAGTGCGCGGTGCGCACCGCGTTGAAGCCGTGCCGCTTCAGCAGGCACAGGTCGGCCCGCATCTCCTCGGCGTCGACCACGCGCCCGGTCAGGGGGTGGAAGTCGTGCCGGTTGACCCCGCGGAAGTAGACCCGGACGCCGTTGACCAGCAGGTCGGCCCCGGAGATCTCCACGCGACGGAACCCGACGCGGTGGCGCGACTCGTCGGCCACGCTGCCGTCCGCCCGGTGCAGCCGCACGGTCAGGTCGTACAGGTGCGGCGTCTCGGCGGTCCACGGCCGGACACCGGGCACCGTGGCCCGGATGCGGGCCTCGCCGAGGAAGTCCGAGACGCGCTCGCTCGCGACGTTGGCCCGCGCGAAGGCCTCGTCGGCGGGGAGCCGCAGGATGCCGTCCGGGGTGCACAGCAGTCCTGACACGCTCCAGCCCGCCGGGAGGGCGCCCTCCCCGCTGCGGACCCGGACCGCGACGTCGAGGGTGCCGCCGGGCACGGCCGTGATCCCCACGTCCGCCAGGTGGAGCGGGTCGGTGGCGTAGAGGTGGACGGAGCGGGTGATGCCGCCGTGCCACCACTGGTCCTGGTCCTCCAGGAAGGTCGCGTCGGACCACTTGACGACCGTCAGGCGCACGGTGTTGCGCTCCCCGGGGCGCACCGCGTGCGTGACGTCGAACTCCGAGGCGAGGTGGGAGTCCTTGCCCACCCCGACGGCGGTGCCGTTGACGTGCGCGATCAGCACGCTCTCGGCGGCCCCGACGTGGAGCACCACCCGCCGCCCCGCCCAGTCGGCGGGCACGTCGGCCTCCCGCTCGTACACCCCGGTCGAGTTGCGTCCGGACGGCGGTGAGGGTGGCAGGTCGGGGAAGGGCATCGTCACGTTGGTGTAGTGCGGCAGGTCGCGCACGCCGTGGATGTCCTCGAAGTCCTGGACGGTCCAGCAGCCGGGCACGTCCGTCTGCGCCCAGCGGCCGGCAAGGGGGGTGCGCGGCGTGGGCAGCAGCTGGAAGCGCCAGCGCCCGTCCAGCGCTACGCGGGGCGCGTCGGGGCGGACGACGGCGTGCATGGGGAGCCGGCGCCATCCGGTCAGCTCGGGGGCGTCCCACGGGTCGATCGGAACGGCGGGCTCTGCGCTTGCGGGGCGGCGGTCCTGCATGGGGCTTCCCTCCCGGGAGCGGTCGGTTCGCGGTGGGGCGCGGTGACGGCGGGCCGCGTGGGGACGAGGACCGGGGCGGCGTCGCCGGAGGTGGCCCGGCGGCCGCGGGCCGGGGCCCGCGGTGCGGCGCGATCGGCGCCGGGG
>NZ_JARAVO010000270.1:0-12088 GCF_033792805.1 Streptomyces sp. PA03-1a | reverse complement strand
AGCGCCCTCAAGTGGGACATGCCGAAGGTCAAGCAGCTCGTCTCGGAGCTGAAGAACGACGACAAGGTCACGGTCACGCCCGACTCCTGACCCCGTGGGACGGCCGAGGGGCCGGCCGGGCGCGCACACCGCGCCCGGCCGGCCCCTCCGTTCTTCCCGCTCGCCCGCGGGGCTCACGGGGTGGAGGAGCCCAGGCGGTCGAGGGAGTGGTTCGCCACGTACTCGGCCATGGTGTCGTTGCGCATGGCCTCCCACAGCCGCGTGGTGCCGCTCTCGTCGAGCAGCACCACCGACTGGCCCTTGATCATGTCGAGCCCGCCGACCGGGGCGTTCATGAAGACCATGTCGCCCTCGCGCACCCCGCGCATGCTCCACATCAGGTCGCGCAGGTCCCCGTCGGAGAGCCGGTCGTCGACGCTGACCACACCGGTGACCCGGTCCAGCAGCTCCTTCGCCTTCAGCGGGTTGCTCATGGAGTCCTTGGTCAGCGTCTTGGCGATCACCGCGCGCAGGAAGGCCTGCTGGCGGTGGGTGCGGTCCAGGTCACCGCGCGGCAGGTCGTAGCGCCAGCGGACGTACGCGAGGGCCTCCTCGCCGTTCATGTGCTTCCCGTCCAGGTCCACGCCGCCGATGTCGTCGGTGAGGGTCTTGAAGCCGCTCCAGTCGATGACGGCGAGGTGGTCGACCTTCACGTCGGTGAGCCGCTGCACGGTGTCGATCAGCAGCGGCGGGCCACCCCAGGAGAAGGCGGCGTTCAGCTTGGCCTTGCCGTTCCCCGGGATCGGGACCCAGCTGTCGCGGGGCAGCGAGACCACGTACGCGTGCTCGCGGTCGGCCGGCAGGTGCACCAGCATCATCGTGTCGCTGCGCTGGGCACCGCGCTTCCACTCCGGGGCCTTGGCGTCCCGGCCGGTGGTCGGCAGCTCGGAGCGGGTGTCCACACCGACGAGGAGGAAAGTTTCACCGCCCTTGGCGGCCTGCGGCTGCTCGCTCTCGGGCACCTTCGTCGGGAACACGTTGGGAATGCGGGCCACCTTGCCGGTGTAGTGGTCCACCGTCCACCACAGCGTCCCGGCCACCCCCAGCACCCCCGCGGCCAGCAGGACCAGCGCGCCCAGCAGCACCCTCCGGGTGCGACTGCGCCTCCTGCGGGCCGGCTCCGCCGTCCTCCCCGGCGCCGCTTCCCGCTCCGTTTCCGGGACCGCCGTCTCCTCGTGGCCCACCGGATCCGTCGTCGTCATGATCCACCCCCACCCTGTGCACCCGCTCCCCACGCGTGCGTAGGGGGCATTGTGGCGCCTGGGACGGTGCCATGCCCATGCCCCGGCCCCCTTCGGTGCACGCGCCGGGGAAAGCCCGGTCACCGCCCGGGGCTATGCTCAACCTCGCAATCAGGCCACGACCTGGGAGGGACCGTCCGCATGGCGCTCAAGCTCACCGTGATCGGCACCGGCTACCTCGGCGCCACGCACGCCGCGGCGATGGCCGAGCTGGGCTTCGAAGTGCTGGGCCTGGACATCGACCCCGCCAAGATCGAGACCCTCGCGGCGGGCCGCGTGCCCATGTACGAACCGGGCCTGGAGGAACTGCTGCGCCGCCACGTCGCCGGCCTGCCGGACTCCAGCGGGCGGCTGCGCTTCACCACCTCCTGGGAGGAGGTCGCCGCCTTCGGCGACATCCACTTCGTCTGCGTGAACACCCCGCAGAAGCAGGGCGAGTACGCCTGCGACATGAGCTACGTCGACAGCGCCTTCGAGCTGCTCGCCCCGCACCTGCAGCGGCCCGCACTGGTCGTCGGCAAGTCGACCGTCCCGGTCGGCAGCGCGGCACGGCTGGCGGCCCGCCTGGCCGAGCTCGCCCCCGCAGGGGACGGGGCGGAACTGGCGTGGAACCCCGAGTTCCTGCGCGAGGGCTTCGCGGTCCAGGACACCCTCCACCCGGACCGGATCGTGGTCGGCGTCGCCTCCGGGCACGCCGAGAAGCTGCTGCGCGAGGTCTACGCGGCCCCCGTCGGCGAGGGCACCCCCTTCGTCGTCGCCGACTACCCGACCGCGGAACTGGTCAAGACGGCGGCCAACGCCTTCCTCGCCACCAAGATCTCCTTCATCAACGCCATGGCCGAGGTCAGCGAGGCGGCCGGCGGCGACGTGGTGAAGCTCGCCGAGGCCATCGGCCACGACGAGCGGATCGGCGACAAGTTCCTGCGCGCCGGCATCGGCTTCGGCGGCGGCTGCCTGCCCAAGGACATCCGCGCCTTCATGGCCCGCGCCGGTGAGCTCGGCGCCGACCAGGCGCTGACCTTCCTGCGCGAGGTCGACTCCATCAACATGCGCCGCCGCAGCCACATGGTCGAGCTCGCCCGCGAGGCCTGCGGCGGCAGCGGCTTCCTCGGCAAGCGCATCGCGGTGCTCGGCGCGGCCTTCAAGCCCGACTCCGACGACGTGCGGGACTCCCCCGCGCTCAACGTCGCCGGGCAGATCCACCTCCAGGGCGGCCAGGTCACCGTGTACGACCCCAAGGCCATGGACAACGCGCGGCGGCTCTTCCCGACGCTCGGGTACGCCGCGACGGCGCTGGAGGCGGTCCGCGGGGCCGACGTCGTACTGCACCTCACGGAGTGGCGGGAGTTCCGCGAGCTCGACCCGGCGGTGCTCGGGGCGGTGGCCCGGCACCGGCACGTCATCGACGGGCGGAACGCACTGGAGCCGGCGGTGTGGCGTGCGGCGGGCTGGACGTTCCGGGCGATGGGCCGCCCCCACGCGTAGCCCTCCGGGGTGCGGTGTGGTTCCGGCCCGGGGTGCCCCTTGCGGCCCGTTGTCGTGTGCGGGTTGTTTGCGCCTGCGGCGGGCGGTTTTCCCGCCGCCCGCCCGATGGCCCGGCGCGGTCAGTGCGGGCCTGCGCACTGTTGGGTTGGGGTCGGGGCCGCGCCGGCGCACTCCCCCAGCCTTCGGCCGGGGGGACCCCCACAGCGCTCGCGGTTTGGCCCTGCAGTATTCGGCGCCGGGTCCGCCGCTCGTCTCCCCCAGCCTTCGGCCGGGGGGAGACGAGCGGAGCACGCGGCGCCGAATGACGTGAGGCAGCGCCGCGAGCGCCGAGGAGGTGCCCCGGCGCGGCACCGACGCCAGGCACACGGTGCGCAGGCCCGCACCAACCGCGCCGGGCAATCGGGCGGGCGGGTGGGGGAGAAACCGCAACAGCAACAACCGCGGCGCCGCACATAGAGGCGCCGAGGGCCCGGAGCATGCCGCTCCGGGCCCTCGGCGCGTGCGCGGGCACAGACGTCAGTGGACGTCGCCCATGAGCCGGATGACGCGCTTGCGGTACGCGATGAAGGCCGCGCCCGCGGCGAGCGCCACGAAGCCCTGGACCGCGAAGGAGGTCTCCGACAGGAAGCCGTCGCCGATGACCAGCTGGAGGATGGCCGCCACGCAGTCGCCCGCCGTCACGGCGAGGAACCACAGGCCCATCATCTGGCTGGCGTACTTGGCCGGGGCCAGCTTGGTGGTGACCGACAGGCCCACCGGGGACAGGCACAGCTCGGCGGTGGTCTGGATCAGGTAGACCACGGCCAGCCACAGCGGGGTGACCTTGGCGTCGCCCGAGGCGGCGGCCTGCGCCAGCATCATCACGACGAAGGAGGCGCCGATGCCGATGAGACCGAGGGCGAACTTCACGGTCGTGCTCGGGTTCTTCCGGCGCAGCTGTATCCACAGCGCGGCAAAGACCGGGGCCAGGGCCATCACGAACAGCGGGTTCAGCGACTGGAACCAGCTCTCGGGGAAGTCGAAGCCCCACAGCGTGGACGCGGTGTGCTCGGAGGCGAAGACCGTCAGCGTGGAACCCGACTGGTCGTAGATCATCCAGAACAGGGCGGCCACGATGAAGAACCAGATGTAGCCGGTGACCTTGGTCTTCTCGTCCGAGGTGAGCTCCTGGTCGCGTCGGATGCGCCAGAAGTAGAAGCTCGGCACGGCCAGGCCCAGCAGGGAGAGGGGCCACAGCACCCAGTTGATCGTGAAGTGGCCGGTGAAAGTGACCACGCCGTAGAAGACGACGGCGGCGACCAGCCACAGCAGCGCCTTCTTCATCAGGCCGGCGCGCTCGGCGACGTCCAGCGGCGTGGGGACCACGCTGGAGACCGGCGCGAGGTGCTTGGTGCCGATGAGGAACTGGGCGAGGCCGAGCGCCATGCCGACACCGGCGAGGGCGAAGCCCAGGTGCCAGTTGACCTGCTGGCCGACGGTGCCGATGACCAGCGGGGCGAGGAAGGCGCCGAGGTTGATGCCGATGTAGAAGATCGTGAAGCCGCCGTCGCGGCGCGGGTCGTTGCGGTCCGGGTAGAGCTGGCCGACCATCGTCGAGATGTTCGACTTCAGCAGGCCGGAGCCCACGGCGATGAAGACCAGGCCGACGAAGAAGGAGGCCTTCACCGGCACGGCCAGCAGGAAGTGGCCGATCATGATGATCGCGCCGCCGATGGCGACCGTACGGCGCGGGCCCCACAGGCGGTCGGCGAACCAGCCGCCCGGCATCGCCAGCAGGTACACCGTGGCGGTGTAGACGCTGTAGATGGCAAAGGCGGTGGCGGCCTTCATGCCGAGGCCGCCGTCCGCGACCGAGGCCGTCAGGTAGAGGACGAGCAGCGCCCTCATGCCGTAGTAGCTGAAACGCTCCCACGTCTCGGTCAGGAAGAGAGTGACCAGGCCGCGGGGGTGGCCGAGGAAGTTCCTGCCGCTGAATCCGGAGTTCGGCGCGGCAAGGCCCTCAGTCAGGCTGGACGCCATGGACTTTCCTTGCTTCTCGGGACGCGCTGCGAGAGCGGTGCGCGCCCGGGTGGGGGGTGACCGGCACCGGGGCGCGGGGGCGCACCGGGATCCACGGCCGACGCCTTCACAGGCGCGGCCCCGGCCTACAGGTCGTTGACTGAAATACTGGTGGGGACCGGTCCCGTCGCAGAAGGGTCCTTCGACGCGTGGGGCGCGCCAGAGGTCCCATGGGCTGTTTCGGGCCTTTCGTTACCTTATGGCAGCGCGAGATG
Organism: Streptomyces sp. PA03-1a; assembly: GCF_033792805.1. Classification (NCBI taxonomy): domain Bacteria; kingdom Bacillati; phylum Actinomycetota; class Actinomycetes; order Kitasatosporales; family Streptomycetaceae; genus Streptomyces; species Streptomyces sp. PA03-1a. The sequence goes on along the minus strand of NZ_JARAVO010000270.1, from coordinate 7,050 downwards.
TGCTATATGGGATGACTTGAGATGTACCTCACAACAGTGACGGCCCGCCCGGCGTGCGGTTTCTCCGGGCGGACTACCATCAGCCCATGACCCGCGTACTGCTCGCCGAGGACGACGCATCCATCTCGGAACCGCTCGCACGCGCGCTGCGCCGCGAAGGGTACGAGGTCGAGGTGCGCGAGGACGGACCCGCGGCGCTCGAAGCCGCCCTGCTCGGCTCCTTCGATCTTCTGGTGCTCGACCTGGGGCTGCCCGGAATGGACGGGCTGGAGGTGTGCAGGAGGCTGCGCACCGAAGGCCATGGCTTCCCGGTGCTGGTGCTCACCGCCCGCGCCGACGAAGTGGACACGGTGGTCGGCCTGGACGCCGGCGCCGACGACTACGTGACCAAGCCCTTCCGGCTGGCCGAGCTGCTGGCCCGGGTGCGGGCGCTGCTGCGGCGCGGCACCGCCGAGGCCCAGCATCCCTCCACCCAGGGCGTGCGGATCGACGTCGAGTCGCACCGCGCGTGGATGGGCGACGAGGAACTGCAGCTCACCGCGAAGGAGTTCGACCTCCTACGGGTGCTGGTGCGCGACGCCGGCCGGGTGGTCACCCGGGAGCAGCTGATGCGCGAGGTCTGGGACACCACGTGGTGGTCCTCCACCAAGACCCTGGACATGCACATCTCGTGGCTGCGCAAGAAGCTCGGCGACGACGCGGCGGCCCCCCGCTACATCTCCACGGTGCGCGGTGTCGGCTTCCGGTTCGAGAAGAACTAGCACGCCCGGGGCCCTCACGGTCTGAGACGCTTCACTCATGCGCCGCCGTCTCATCCAGTCCACGCTCGCCGTGGTGCTCGTCGTCATCGCCGTCTTCGGTGTCTCCCTCGTCCTGGTGGAGGCCCGGACGATCGAGAACAGCGCCAAGGAGAGCGTGGACTCGGAGGCGGTCCGGCTGGTCGGCATCGTCGAGAGCAGGATGATCGGCGAGGAGCGGATCAGCCGCGAGGTGCTGGCCCAGCAGATCGCTCCCGGGCGGTACGCGCTGGTGCAGATCCCCGGGGCGGACCCGATCACCATCGGCACCAGGCCCACGGGCCAGGTGATCTCCTCCCGGCAGACCGGCGAGCAGGGCGAGATCGTCACCGTCGAGGAGTCCCGCAGCAAGGTCAGCCAGGAGATCGGCCGCACCCTGCTGATCATCCTGGCGGTGGCGCTGCTGGCGGTGCTGGCCGCCGTCGTGCTCGCGGTGCGCCAGGCGCGCCGGCTCGGCAGCCCGCTGACCGACCTGGCGGAGACCGCGGAGCGCCTGGGCTCGGGCGACCCGAGACCGCGCCACCGGCGCTACGGGGTGCCGGAGCTGGACCGGGTCGCCGACGTGCTGGACCGCAGCGCCGAGCGGATCGCCCGGATGCTGACCGCCGAGCGGCGCCTGGCGGCCGACGCCTCCCACCAGCTGCGGACGCCGTTGACGGCGCTGTCGATGCGGCTGGAGGAGATCATCGCCACGGCCGAGGACGAGGACGCCGTCAAGGAGGAGGCGACGATCGCACTCGGTCAGGTGGAACGGCTCACGGACGTCGTGCAGCGGCTGCTCACCAACGCGCGGGACCCGCGGACCGGCTCGGCGGTCGTCTTCGACATCGACGACGTGATCAAGCAGCAGGTGGAGGAGTGGCGCCCGGCGTACCGCAGCGCGGGCCGGGCCATCACCTCCGCGGGCAAGAAGCGGCTGCGCGCGGTCGGCACCCCCGGGGCGGTGGCCCAGGTGCTGGCGACGCTGATCGAGAACGGGCTGATGCACGGCTCCGGCACGGTCGCGATCTCCACCCGGGTCACCGGGACGCAGGTCGTGGTCGAGGTCACGGACGAGGGGCAGGGCGTGCCGCCGGAGCTGGGGGCCCGGGTCTTCGAGCGCACGGTCAGCGGCCGCAACTCCACCGGCATCGGCCTCGCAGTCGCGCGCGACCTGGCCGAGGCCGACGGAGGCCGGCTGGAGCTGCTGCAGCAGCGTCCTCCGGTCTTCGCGCTCTTCCTGGCAGGGGAGGACCGGGCCACCCGCGGGAGGGGCACGGAGAAGCGCTAGCCGGCCTTCAGCGCGCGGAGGACCGGGCGCCGTGGGTTCCGGTCCTGGCGCCGGGGGTCTCGGTGCCCTTAGCGACCAGGAACGATTCTGCCTGCTGCACCGTCTCGCGGACGGGCAGCGCCTTGAACACCCAGGAGCGGTAGGACCAGAAGCGGAACAGGGTCGCCACGCCGATGCCGATGAACTTGAAGACGTTGCTCTGCAGCGGGCTGTCCCAGCCGAAGGCGTAGGTCGCCGTGTAGAGCACCCCGTTCTCGATCACCAGGCCCACCGCGCTGAACGCCAGGAAGAGGGTCAGCTCGCGGGTACGGCCCGACTTGTCGCGGTCACGGTAGGTGAAGTAGCGGAAGCCCACGTAATTGAAGACGATCGCGACGACGGTCGCGATGATGCTGGCCCGTACGACCTGGAGGTCGGTGACGTGCCGGACGAAGTTGAAGACCCCGATGTTGACCAGGACCCCCGCCCCGCCGACCGCCCCGAACTTGGCGATCTCGCGGGTCATCGCGGTCAGCCCGTTCCGCAGTCCTGCGCGGGTGCTGGACCCGGTCGCACCGTCCATGTGATCGTTCGGCCCCGTCTGTGTCTGGTCAGTGACCTTCATGCTATCCGGGGCCCCCGCGGGACGGCGGTCGGTGCGACATTCGTGCCCCGATATCCTGGTGACTGTGACATTCCCGGTAGTCGGCATGATCGGCGGCGGCCAGCTCGCCCGTATGACCCACGAGGCGGGCATCCCCCTCGGCATCAGGTTCAAGCTCCTCAGCGACACGCCCGTGGACTCCGCGGCCCTGGTCGCCGGGGAAGTCGTGGTGGGCGACTACCGCGACCTCGACACGTTGCGCGCGTTCGCCGCCGGCTGCGACGTGATCACCTTCGACCACGAGCACGTCCCCACCGAGCACCTGCGGGCGCTGGAGGCCGACGGCATCGCCGTCCGCCCCGGGCCCGACGCGCTGGTGCACGCCCAGGACAAGGGCGTGATGCGCGCGAAGCTCGACTCGATCGGCGTGCCGTGCCCGCGGCACCGCATCGTCTCCGGCCCCGCGGACGTGACGCGCTTCGCCGAGGAGGGCGAGGGATACCCCGTCGTGCTCAAGACGGTGCGCGGCGGCTACGACGGCAAGGGCGTGTGGGTCGTCCGCGACGAGGCCGGTGCCGCCGAGCCGTTCCGGGCGGGCGTGCCGGTGCTGGCCGAGGAGAAGGTCGACTTCGTGCGGGAGCTGGCGGCCAACGTCGTGCGCTCCCCGCACGGGCAGGCGGTCGCCTACCCGGTGGTGGAGTCCATCCAGGTCGACGGCGTGTGCGACACGGTGATCGCGCCGGCGCCCGAGCTGCCGGAGGCGCGGTCGGTGGAGGCCCAGCGGCTCGCGCTGACCATCGCCAAGGAACTCGGTGTCGTCGGGCACCTGGCGGTCGAGCTCTTCGAGACCCGGGACGGCCGGATCCTCGTCAACGAGCTGGCCATGCGCCCGCACAACAGCGGCCACTGGACCCAGGACGGCGCCATAACCTCGCAGTTCGCCAACCACCTGCGCGCGGTGCTGGACCTGCCGCTGGGCGATCCGCGCCCGCGCCAGCCGTGGACGGTGATGGCCAACGTGCTCGGCGGCGACTACCCCGACATGTACGCGGCGTACCTGCACTGCATGGCCCGGGACCCGCAGTTGAAGATCCACATGTACGGCAAGGACGTGAAGCCCGGCCGCAAGGTGGGCCATGTCAACACCTACGGCGACGACCTGGCCGAGGTGCGCGAACGCGCCCGGCACGCCGCCGACTACCTGCGAGGGACGATCCAAGAGTGAGCAATCCCGCTGGGCCGCTGGTCGGCATCGTGATGGGTTCCGACTCCGACTGGCCGGTCATGGAGGCCGCCGCGCAGGCGCTGGACGAGTTCGAGGTGCCGTACGAGGTCGACGTCGTCTCCGCGCACCGCATGCCGCGCGAGATGGTCGCGTACGGCGAGCAGGCCGCCGAGCGCGGCCTCAAGGCGATCATCGCGGGCGCCGGCGGCGCGGCGCACCTGCCCGGGATGCTGGCGTCGGTGACGCCGCTGCCGGTGATCGGCGTGCCCGTACCGCTGAAGTACCTGGACGGCATGGACTCGCTGCTGTCCATCGTGCAGATGCCCGCCGGTGTCCCGGTCGCCACGGTCTCGGTGGCCGGCGCGCGCAACGCGGGCCTGCTGGCGGTGCGCATGCTCGCCGCACACGACGCCGAACTGCTGGAGCGCATGCGGCACTTCCAGGACGAGCTGAACCAGCAGGCCACCGAGAAGGGCAAGCGCCTGCGTGCCAAGGTGGAGGGGTCGGCCGGGTTCGGTTTCGGAGGGAAGAAGTAGTCCATGGACCTGCTCGCACACGCACAGGAGCTGCTCACCGCCCACCCCGTGGTGGACGGCCACAACGACCTCCCGTGGCGGTTGCGCGAGCAGGTCCGCTACGACCTCGACCGGCGGGACATCGCCGGTGACCAGTCCGCCCACCTGCACACCGACATCCCCCGGCTGCGGGCGGGCGGCGTCGGGGCGCAGTTCTGGTCGGTGTACGTCCGCAGCGACCTCACCGGGGGCGACGCGGTCGTCGCCGTGCTGGAGCAGATCGACTGCGTGCTGCGCCTGGTCGGCCGTCACCCGGACGCCCTGCGCCTCGCGGTGACCGCGGACGAGATGGAGGCCGCCCGCGCCGAGGGCCGCATCGCCTCCCTGATGGGCGCCGAGGGCGGGCACAGCATCGCCAACTCTCTGGGTGTGCTGCGGATGCTGTACACGCTGGGCGTGCGCTACATGACGCTCACCCACAACGACACCATCGACTGGGCCGACTCTGCCACGGACGAGGCGCGGCACGGCGGCCTGACCGCCTTCGGCGAGGAGGTCGTCCGCGAGATGAACCGCCTCGGCATGCTCGTCGACCTCTCCCACGTCTCCCCCGGCACCATGCGGGCGGCGCTGCGGGTCAGCCAGGCCCCGGTGCTCTTCTCGCACTCCTCCTCGCGCGCCGTCTGCGACCACGTCCGCAACGTCCCGGACGACGTCCTGGAGCAGCTGCCCCGCAACGGCGGTGTCGCGATGGCCACCTTCGTGCCGCAGTTCATCCTGCCGGCGGCAGCCGAGTGGATCGTCGGCGCGAACGAGAACATGAAGGCCCACGGCCTGCACCCGCTCGACCAGTCCGCCGAGGCCCAGGCCGTCCAGGAGGCCTACGCGGCCGACCATCCCCGGCCGGTCGCGGACATCGGCACCGTCGCCGACCACCTCGACCACATGCGCGAGGTCGCCGGCGTCGACCACCTCGGCCTCGGCGGCGACTACGACGGCGTCGCCCACCTCCCCGAGGGCCTCGGCGACGTCTCGGGCTACCCGCGGCTGTTCGCCGAACTCCTGCGCCGCGGCTGGTCCGAGGACGACCTCGCGAAGCTGGCGTGGCGCAACGCGGTCCGGGTGCTGCGCGACGCCGGGTCGGTGGCGGAGGGTCTGCGGGGCGAGCGCGGGCCGTCCAACGCCTCGATCGAGGAGCTGGACGGCCCCACCGCGCGGTAGCCGGTGCGCCCCCCGGGTCAGCGCCGCAGGCGGCTCCACGGGGTGAAGGTGAAGACCGCGCCGCCGAGGAGGAGCACGGTCCCCGCGACGAGGGCGAGGGCGTGCAGGGCGGCCCGGTCGGAGGAACCGGTGTCGGCGAGGCCGCCGGAGGTGCCGGTCGTGCCGCCCGACGTGCCGGACGACCCGCCGGAACCGCCGGTGATGCCGCCCTCCTGGCCGGTGACGTCCAGGGTCAGGGAGACTCCGGGGTCCTTGGTGGGGGTGCAGGTCGTGGTGGTGCCGAGGGCCTCGACGGTCAGCACGCCCGGGGTGAGGGTGGCCTGCCCGTCGTGGGCGGGTGTGTACCTGCCGGTGAGGTCGGGGATCTCGATGGGGTCGCCCGCCTTGATGGGGTCCTTGTTGGTGGGGCCCTCGACGGCGACCTCGCCCTGGTCCACGCCGCCGACCTCGACCTTCATGGAGGGTTTGACGGAGTCGGCGGGTATGTCGGCGGGGCTGTCCATCACGGACTCGCCGAAGCGGACGGTGAGGTCGTAGGCGCCGCCCTTCTCCTCGGCGTCGATCCGCACGGGCGAGACCGCGCTCTTGTCGCCGATCGGGGTCTTGCAGGCGTAGGAGACGTCGACCTCCTTGCCGGTGTGGGAGGTTCCGCCGGTGGCGGTGCCGCTGGGCGTGGTGCTCGGCCTCGTCGTGGGGGTGGTGCTCGGCGTGGTGGTGGGGGTCGTGGTCGGGGTGGTCGTCGGCGTGCCGGTGCCGCCGCCGTCCGCCGTCACCTTGATCGTCGCGGCGACCGGGACGGTGCCGGTGGGCACGCACGTGGTGTCCGTGGAGAAGGCGTTGATGGCGTAACCGCCGGGGGTGAGCGTCACGTCGCCGGGTGCGGTGAGCTTCAGCGTGCCCTTCATGTCGGAGAGCTTCATTTCGCTGTTCTTGGGGATCGCCGGGTTCTCGCGCGGTCCCTCGACGGCCAGGCCGCCGCTCTGGGCGCCGGCGACGGTGATCTCACCGGACGGCTTGACGCTGTTCGCGGGGAGGTCGATGAGGTCCGGGTTCTTGGAGGCGGCCTGGGTGAACTTCCAGACCACCTCGATCTCGTCGCCCACCGCGGCCGTGGCGGGCGCGCTGATGTCCGCCTTGGTGGTCCCGTTGACCTTGGGCAGGCCGGACGCCGCGGGCGGGGTGCACTCGGTGGCGTACGCCACTTCGGCGGCAGCGGCTGGGAGGGCCGCGGCGAGGACGCCCGCACCGCTGAGCATCAGGGCGAGGCCGACGGCGGTGGCGGCCCGGGATCGTCGGTGGGTCACGTGTGGTTCCTTTCGTGGCGGTGGGCGGTGCCGTCCGTCCATGAGGTGGCCTCAGCGGTGCGGTGCTGCGGCTGGTGGTCGTGGCTGAACCACGGCAGGGTGGGCGCCGGGCCGGCCGGCGGGCCGGGGGGCGGG
>NZ_JARAVO010000026.1:0-55595 GCF_033792805.1 Streptomyces sp. PA03-1a | reverse complement strand
GGGGTGGTGGGGGGGATGTCGAAGGCGGCGAGGAGTCGCTCGCGGGGTGTGAGGTCAGTGCGGTCGAACACGCCGGACAGAACGGCGGGGTCGAACCGGCGCAGGTACTCGGCGACGAGTTCGTCCTTGCCGGTGAAGTGCTGGTAGGCCGTGCGCTTGGACACCTCGGCCACCGCACAAAGCTGGTCCATGCCGGTGCGGTTGATGCCCTGCTCGCGGAACAGCTGCTGGGACGCGCTGAGGATGCGCTCGCGGGCGCCCCGGCCGCGGCGGCGGCCCGTGGGGCCCTTCTCCAACTCCGTCATAGGCCCATGGTACCCGAACTGGGTAACGGCCGGTGTACATAGTTTGCGTCCCGGCCGCCCGCCCCGTACGGTAAGCACACAGGGCGGTGTACATAACACCGTCATCCCAGGTGCGCACGGCACCACCGACCCAAAGGGAACGACTATGGGAAAGCTCGACGGCAAGGTCGCGGTCATCACCGGCGGCACCACCGGCATGGCGCTGGCCGGTGCGAAGCTGTTCGTCGACGAGGGAGCGCACGTCTTCATCACCGGCCGCCGCCAGGACGCCCTGGACGAGGCCGTGAAGCAGATCGGCCGCAACGTCACCGGCGTCCAGGGCGACGCCGCCAACCTGGACGACCTGGACCGCCTGTACGACACCGTCAAGCGGGAGAAGGGCAGCCTTGACGTTCTGTGGGCCAGCGCGGGCGGGGGCGAGCCCGCCGCGCTCGGCGAGATCACCGAGGCCCAGTTCGACACCTGGTTCGGGCTCAACGCCCGCGGCACCCTGTTCACCGTTCAGAAGGCCCTTCCGCTCTTCAACGACGGCGGCTCCATCCTCATGACCGGCTCCAACGCCTCCCTCGGCGCCTTCCCCGGCTGGAGCGTCTACGCCGGCAGCAAGGCCGTCCAGCAGGCCTGGGCCCGCATCTGGCTCAACGAGCTCAAGGACCGCCGCATCCGCGTCAATGTCCTGACCCCCGGCCAGGTCGCCACCGCCAAGCAGGAAGAGCTCTTCGACGAGGCCACCAAGCGCCAGTTCGAGTCCCTCATCCCCCGCGGCCAGATGGGCCGCCCCGACGAGATCGCCACCGCCGCCCTCTTCCTCGCCTCCGACGACTCCAGCTACGTCAACGGCATGGAACTCGTCGCCGACGGCGGCACCACCGCCATCTGAACCGAACAACACACAATCAGGGCAGGACATCTCATGAGCAGCATCAGCATCATCGGCACCGGGAACATGGCCCGCACCATCGGCGCGCGGGCGATAGCGGGCGGCAACACCGTCGAGGTCATGGGCCGCAATCAGTCCAAGGCCGCCGACCTGGCCAAGGCTCTCGGCGGCGGCGCCACGACGGGAGAATGGGGGACCGCCCCGGCCGGGGACATCGTCATCGTGGCCCTGCTGTACGACGGTGTCGTGCCGGCCGTCGCCCAGTACGGAGACGCTCTCGCGGGCAAGGTCATCGTCGACATCAGCAACCCCTTCAATTCCACGTTCGACGGGCTAGCCCACCGCGAGGAGACCTCGAACGCGCAGGAAGTCGCCAAGGCCGCCCCGGCCAGCGCCAGTGTGGTGAAGGCGTTCAACACCGTCTTCCGTCATGTCCTGGAGAAGGGGCGGCCCGACGTCTTCCTCGCCGGCGATAACGCGCAGGCCAAGGCAAGTGTGGAGGCGTTCATCGAGAGCCTCGGGCTGCGCCCGCTGGACGTCGGCGGCCTGAAAATGGCGCACTGGCTGGAAGGAGCGGGCGTGGTCACGGTAGGCCTCGCCAACCACGGAGTGGGGAACCTGAACTTCGCCCTCAGCATCACCGAACTTCCCGCCTGAGCAAACGATTGACGGAGCCTTTTCGGAGCGGCTGCCGATCGGGGGACGGAGCCGGCGTGAGGGCGGGTGCGCGAACAGCAGCCGGACCGGTGATCTTGGCGACGGTTCAGGGCCCCCGTGTCCTGTTGCCGCCGGAACTCACCGCCATCGAGGAACAGGCGCCGCCGGCACTCACCGGTCCGGGCGGGATCCCGCGCCGCTGCGCTACGGCCACGCCGTACGGGCCCGGGCCGGCGCTGGCCGATGGCAACGCTTCTTCTGGACCCGCCCCTGGTTCGGGCTGGGCAAGCCCGTTCCCGGTGGGCTTGCCCATGCTGCAGGCTGGCGGGCGTGGCCAGGCTCGGGAGCCGCGACCGGCTCCTGGTGCTCCTGGCGGGTTGCTTGGACCGGGGGCTGGAGGGTGGGTTGCACGGTTGCGTGCAGGGGTGCACCGAGGGTGGCACCAAATCAGCCCCGGCGTCGCCGCCCGCAACGAGGCAGCCGCCGCGGCCAGACCCCCTCGCGCTCCCAGGGCAAGGCCTGCTCCCACCACCGGGCCACCACCGCATGCGCAAGCGCGAACACCCTCTCCGGCGGCCGTACGGGGAGCAGATGACGATCGTGGGCAGTGGCGGGGTCCACCTCGCTGATCGGTGTGCAGAGGACGGCGATCAGCTCCACGCCATCGCCCATGGGCACCCGTATCGTGCGTTGCACGGTGAACTCGTGGGGGCCTGGGGCGACTCCTTGGAGCTGCCTGGTCTGCAGCCGCCGGGACAGCAGCCGGCGGATACCGGTCATTGCTCGTCCTTCGATTCAGGCGCGGGGTGGGGGTGGCAGGGCCGGCCGTTGGGCGGTGACGGCGTCACGCAGCTGTTCCAGCGCCGGTAGCGCGGCTGCCAGGGCTCGACGGTCTGCGGCGGGCAGGGTCGCGGCCGCGTCGGCGACCAACGCGGCGCCGGCGCGGTCGAAGCGTTCGAAGGTTCTCGGCCCCGCGCGCTGCGGCCGGCAGCGCACGCCGCAGCCGTGGATGACGGCGGCCAGCCGTCCGGGGTCGAGGTCGCTCATCGGCCGTCGCTCGGCGGGGTCAGTGACGGGGGCTTGTTGAGCCCGTCCGGTTGAAGACGGCCGCCCGCTTGCAGGAGGCGGCAATGTGCCCCGCCGTCCGAGGCGGGTCCAGGTCGACAGGGACGCGTGCGGTGACCCACCACGGGGTCGGCCGTTCCAGTGGGACCGGCCCTTGTACGCATGGTGGAGCCGCACGGGTTTCATGCCGACCACCAGTGGCCGCAACTGCCGGTGTATCGGGGGCGGCCGCACCGGCTGCTGGTGGAAGCGGTGCACGAGGGGTTGGTTCCCCAAGCGTTCCTCACGGGGCATCAGCTCGCGCACACCACGGTGTCCGGCTGGGCCGCAGCATGTCCGTCGACGCCGGCACCGACGATCACGATCGACATCTGAACTCTCCCCACGTCGGGGACGTAGTTTTGGGACAAAACTACTTGCTGTCAAGGGACTCACGCATTCCGTCGGGAGCTTGCGGGCCACACCTCATGGCGGTGGACGACGAGGCGTTGCATTCCGGCGGCACCAAGATCCAGGCGCCGCGAACCGGCGAGGGTGCAACTGCAGGCTGCTGGTCGTCCACGCCGCCGTCGCACGGCGGGAGCAACTCCCTGACCGTCATTCAAAGTTTCGATGAACTTTCGAAAATTATTCATTGACTGCCGCTTCGGGCGGAGCGCATACTCTCGAGCGATCCGAAACCTCCCCGTGCGGAGACGACTCCGTACGGTCACCCCCGTCCACCTGGCACGTCCACACGAACATGCCTGGAATTCGGAAAGCACAGGTGGCAGCGATCATCGCGGACGTGTGTGCACGTTCCCGACTCTCGCTGCTGCCACGGCCCGGCCTGCCGCTTGAACACCCAGATCAGCGTACGTGCAGGGCTTTCGACGTCCAACAGACCATTAATTTGCGCAACTTTTCGTAATGTGTCAATGACGACAGATCAGGAAGTCCCCACGATGACGAGGAAGACACGCAGCGCGATGGCTGCCGCGATCGGTTTGGGTATCGCGCTGGCTGCCACTGGTTGCGCCGGCAGCGGCGACACCGGCAGCAAGGGTGGTTCGTCCGGCGGCAAGGTCACTTTGAGCTTCTGGGAGAACGCGCAGCCCGGGCCTGGTGAGGAGTACTGGAAGGCCGCCGTGAAGGAGTACCACTCGCTGCATCCGAACGTCACGATCAAGATCCAGGCGATCCAGAACGAGGACTTCGACGGCAAGTTGCAGACCGCGCTCAACTCGGGCTCCGCGCCGGACATCTTCCTGCAGCGCGGTGGCGGCAAGATGCAGGCCATGGTCGACGCCGGTCAGCTTCAGGAGCTGAACCTCACCGCCACGGACAAGGCGAACGCGGGCGCGGCGGCGGTCGCGGCCAATTCGATCGACGGCAAGGTTTACGCCATGCCGACCGACACGCAGCCCGAGGGCATCTACTACAGCAAGGACCTGTTCGAGAGGGCCGGCATCACCGCGCCTCCGACGACGATGGACGAGCTCGAGGCCGATGTCGCGAAACTGAAGGCGATCAACGTCGCGCCGATCGCGGTCGGTGCCAAGGACGCCTGGCCGGCCGCGCACTGGTACTACAACTTCGCCCTGCGCGAGTGCAGCCAGGACACCATGACGAAGTCCGCCAAGTCGCTGAAGTTCGACGATCCGTGCTGGACCAAGGCCGGCGAGGACCTGGCGTCGTTCCTGAAGGTCAGCCCCTTCCAGAAGGGCTTCCTGACGACCTCGTCGCAGCAGGGCGCGGGGTCGTCGGCGGGCATGGTCGCGAACCACAAGGCGGCCATGGAGCTGATGGGCACCTGGGAGCCTGGTGTGTACGCCAGCCTGACCGCGGACAAGAAGCCGCTGCCCGACCTGGGCTGGTTCCCCTTCCCTGCCGTGGCCGGTGGCCAGGGCGATCCGACCGCCCTCATGGGCGGCGGCGGCGGATACTCACTGTCCAAGAACGCACCGAAGGAGGCCCTTGGCTTCCTCCAGTTCGTTGTGACCAAGGACCAGCAGAGGGCCTACGCCAAGGCCTTCTACGCGATCCCGGTGAACAAGGACGCCCAGGAGGTCGTCACCGACTCCTACAACATCTCAGCACTGCAGGCCTTCAACAAGGCCGCTTACTCCATGCAGTTCCTTGACACCGTGTACGGCCAGAACGTCGGCAACGCCATGAACACCGCCGTCGTGAATCTGCTGGCCGGCAAGGGCACCGCCGCCGACATCGTCAAGGACACCAACGCTGCCGCCGCGAAGGGCTGAGTAAGCACACGATGAGCAAGACCCTGGGTACTGACACGGCCACCGGCCGCCAGTCGCAGGGCACGCCCGGAGTCGGGGACGCGGCCAGGTCCGGGTCCCCGACTCCGCTGCGAGCGGCCGCGCGCCGCCGCGGGCGTGCCAGGATGCGACTCGAGATCGCGGTCCTGTCCGGGCCGGCGATCATCATGTTCCTGACGTTCGTGATCTTCCCGGTGGCGCTCGCCGCGTTCTACGGCTTCTACCGGTGGAAGGGCTACGGGGCGCCCACCGACTGGGTCGGCCTGAACAACTACAAGCTGATCCTCACCGACCCCGCGTTCCAGCAGGTTCTGTGGCACACCTTGCTGATTCTAGTGCTCTCGCTGGTCATCCAGGCACCGGTGGCGATCGTCCTCGCGCTCCTGCTCAACCAGAAGATCCGTGGCCGCTCGGCCATCCGCGTCCTGATCTTCGTGCCCTACGTCGTCTCCGAGGTCATCGTCGGCGCCGGCTGGAGTCTGATGCTCCAGACCAACGGCGCCCTCAACGACCTCCTGCAGCACATCGGCCTGGGCTCCCTGCAGTCCGACTGGCTCTCCGACCCGAAGCTGGCCATCTGGACGCTGATGGGCATCATCTCGTGGAAGTACATCGGCTTCGCGGTCATCCTCATGCTCGCCGGCCTGCAGTCGATACCCGATGAGCTCTTCGAGGCCGCCCAGATCGACGGCGCCTCCTACTGGCAGATCCAGCGCCGCATCACACTGCCGCTGATGGGGCCGACGATCCGCATCTGGGCGTTCTTGTCAATCATCGGCTCGCTGCAGCTGTTCGATCTCGTCTACATCATCTGGGGCCCCTACATCTCGAGCACCGCGGGCACCTCCACCATGGCGATCTACATGGTCGCCCAGGGCCGCAACGCGGGCAACTTCGGCTACGGCAGCGCCATCGCGGTCGTGATGTTCCTGATCTCGCTCATCGTCGCGCTGGTCTACCAGCGCTTCGTCCTGCGCCGCGACCTCAAGGGCGCCGTCACTGAAGGAGCCGCCCGATGAGCGCGACAACCGCCAACTCCTGGCTCTCCTCCGACGCGGACCCGAACACGCCCATGGGTCGTCGCGACAAGCGTGACAAGCTGCAAAAGTGGGGGAATCCCTTCACTTACTTCGTCGCGCTGCTCTTCATCGCGGTTTGCATCGCACCGGTGCTCTACATCGTGCTCGGCGGATTCCGCACCAACTCCCAGTTCACGACAAGCCCGGCCGCCCTGCCGCACCCCTGGGTGCTCACCAACTACGCCGACGTCCTGACGTCGAGGAGGTTCTGGGGCGAATTCGCCAATTCCGTCATCGTCGCGCTCGTGAGTACCGTCGGCATCGTGGTCCTCGGCCTGATGGTGAGCTTCGTGATAGCGCGCTACGACTTCAAGCTCAAGGGCGCGATGTATTCCCTGTTCGCCGCCGGCCTGATGTTCCCGATGGTCATCGCGATCACCCCGCTGTACATCGTCATCAAGAACATCGGCCTCGTCGACAACCTGTTCGGCATCATTGTCCCGCAGATCGCCTTCGGCCTGCCGACGACCGTCATTATCCTGGTGCCGTTCCTGCGAGCCATTCCCCACGAGATCGAGGAGGCCGCCGCGATCGACGGTGCGAGCCGACTAGGATTCTTCTTCCGCATGGTGATCCCGCTGTCGCTGCCCGGTGTGGTGACGGTCGGCATCCTCGCGTTCATCGGCAGCTGGAACAACTACGTCCTGCCGCTGTACGTCCTCAACTCGGACGCGAACTACACCCTTCCGCTCGGCGTCCAGGCGTTCTCCTCGCAGTACTCCCAGGACACTGCGAAGGTCCTCGCGTTCACCTCACTCGCCATGCTGCCCGCACTCGTCTTCTTCTCGATCTTCGAAAAGCGGATCGTCGGCGGACTCACCGGTGCCGTGAAGGGCTGAAACCGGCGCCAGGACCGCACCGGACCGTTTCACGCCTGCCCCTGCCGTGCCGCGGCAGGGGCAGGCCGCTGACCGGAGGCATCGCTCAGGCCGCGGCACGTCCGCGCCATCCCTTGGAAAGGACCATCGCATTGCCCCGCGCCCATATAGAGCTCGACAAGCAGGCCGTCATCGCTCCTGTCCGACGCCGCACCTTCGGCTCGTTCGTCGAGCACCTCGGCCGTTGCGTGTACACGGGGCTCTACGAGCCGGGACACCCGAGCGCGAACGACGACGGGTTCCGCATGGACGTCGTCGAACTCGTCAAGGAGCTCGGCAGCACGACCGTCCGCTACCCGGGCGGCAACTTCGTCTCCGGCTTCCGCTGGGAGGACTCGGTGGGCCCCCGCGAGAAGCGCCCGGTGCGCCGCGACCTCGCCTGGCACTCGCTCGAATCGAACCAGGTCGGCCTCGACGAGTTCGCCAAGTGGCTCAAGCTCACCGACTCCGAGCTGATGCTGGCGGTCAACGTCGCCACGCGAGGCATCCTGTCCGCCCTGGACCTGCTCGAATACGCCAACCACCCGTCGGGCACGGCGCTGTCCGACTTGCGCATCGCCAACGGCACACCGGACCCGCACAACGTGCGCATGTGGTGCCTCGGCAACGAAATGGACGGCCCGTGGCAGACCGGCTTCATGACGGCGGACGACTACGGCAAGACCGCCGCCCGCACCGCCGCCGCGATGAAGATGGCCGACAAGGACCTCGAACTCGTCGTCTGCGGCTCCTCCGGGTCCGGCATGCCGACGTTCGGCGACTGGGAGCGCACGGTGCTCGAGCACGCTTACGACCATGTCGACTACGTCTCGTGCCACGCGTACTACCAGGAGCACGACGGCGACCTCGGCTCCTTCCTCGCCTCGGCGATGGACATGGACTACTTCATCGACACCGTCGTCGCGACCGCCGACCACGTGGGGAACAAGAGACGCTCGAACAAGAAGATCAACATCTCCTTCGACGAGTGGAACATCTGGTACCTCAAGGAGCACCAGGAGTCCCAGGAGCTCAACCACGAGTGGCGCCACGCCCCTCGGCAACTCGAGGACGTGTACACGGTGGCGGATGCCGTAGTCGTCGGCAACCTCCTGATGACGCTCCTCAAGCGCAGCGACCGCGTCACCTCGGCATCGCTCGCGCAGCTCGTCAACGTGATCGCGCCGATCATGACCGAGCCCGGCGGCCCGGCCTGGCGGCAGACGATCTTCTACCCGTTCTCGATCACGAGTCGAATCGCTTCCGGCGAGGTGATCCGGCCCGTGGTCGAGGCGCCGGCGTACACAACGGCACGCCACGGCGAGGCATCCGTCATCGACGCCGTCGCAACCGTCGACGAGGACCGGGCCGCGGTCTTCCTCGTCAACCGCGACCTGCAAGAGGCCGCGCAGGTCACGGTCGATGTGCGCAGCCTCGGCTCATCGCAGATCGGCGAGGCGGTCACGGTCGCCGACTCCGACGTGTACGCGAAGAACACACTCGCCGAGCAGCACCGGGTGACCCCGTCCGCGAACAAGAGCGCGACACTCGCCGACGGCGTGCTCACGATCGAGCTGCCGCCGGTGTCGTGGACGGCGATCGCCCTTCGCTGAGCGACGACATGAAGCAGATCTGGCGCCGTGCTCGGCCTGAACTCGCGACGGTGCTCGACGATGTGAAGGGACCACATTCTGTGCGTACGTACGACAACCCCGTGATCAGGGGGTTCCACCCCGATCCGAGCGTGTGCCGGGTCGGCGACGACTACTACCTGGTGTGCTCCAGCTTCGAGTACTTCCCCGGGCTGCCGATCTTCCACAGCAAGGACCTCGTGCACTGGGAACAGATCGGCAATGTGCTCGACCGGCCCGAGCAACTGCCGCTGCCTCTCCCTGGCGCCAAGGCGTCCGGCGGCCTCTACGCCCCCACGATCCGCCATCACGACGGCCGTTACTGGGTCATCAACACCAATGTCGACGGCGGCGGCAACTTCGTCGTCTCGGCCGAGCGGCCCGAGGGGCCGTGGAGCGACCCGGTGTGGATCGACCTGCACGGGATCGACCCCGACCTGGCGTGGGAGGAGGACGGCACCTGCTGGTGCGCTTTCTCGGGGCCCGCAGGCGGCATCAACATGGCCAGGATCGACCCGGTCAAGGGGGAGGTGCTGGAGGGGCCGTTCGCCACGTGGTCGGGCAGCGGCCTCAAGTACCCCGAGGCGCCGCACCTCTACCGCATCGGCGACTGGTGGTACCTGCTGATCGCGGAAGGCGGCACCGAACGCGGCCACAGTGTGTCCATCGCCCGCGGCCGCTCGCCGCGCGGCCCCTGGGAAGGCGCACCCGCCAACCCCCTGCTGTCCCACAGCGGTACCGCCCGCTCCATCCAGAACACCGGCCACGCCGATCTGGTGCAGGCTCCCGACGGCAGTTGGTGGATGGTGCTGCTCGGCGTCCGGCCCCGCGGCTTCACGCCCGACGTGCACGTGCTCGGCCGCGAGACGTTCCTGACCCCCGTGGAGTGGGACGAGGACGGCTGGCCCGTTGTCGCGCCCGTTCCGGAGAGCCACGCGGCCCCGGGCGGTGCCTGGCACCCCGTTCCGGCCCTGCCCGCCCGCGACGACTTCGACGAGTCCGCTCTCGCGCCGTACTGGGTCTCGCCGTTCACCCGCCCGGAGGGCTCCTGGTCGCTCAACGAGCGCCCTGGCTGGCTGACCCTCAGTGCCACCGGCGCCACCCTCGACCGCCCTGGGTACACCTTCGTCGGGCGCCGCCAGCAGCACCACGACTGCCGCGTCACCGCTGTGATCGACCCGGGTACGGGACGCGGCGGCCTCAGCGTGCGCCTGGACGAGGCCCACCACTACGCACTGGAGGTCGGGAACGGAGAGGCCGGCGTCGTCGCCCGGATCGGCCCGCTGCGCCAGACCGTGGCCCGCCGACCGGTCCCGTCCGGGCCGCTGACCCTTACCGTCGTGATCCGGACGTCCGGCCTTGTGCCCGCGTCGCCCGAACTCACCGACGGCGGGACCACCGGCCCTGACACCATCGCCTTCTGGCTCGGCGATCCCGACGCCGCGGACGCCCAGCCACTCGTCGAACTGGACGGGCGCTACCTGTCCACCGAGGTCGCCTGCGGCTTCACCGGTCGCGTCATCGGCATGTACGCCACCGAGGGCGTGGTTGCCTTCGACTGGTTCGAATACGCCCTGGTCCACGTGCCCTCCGCTTGACGCTCGGCGTTCGGTCGCGTGCGGTACCCGCGTCCGTGTGGGTGCGGCACGCGGCATGCCGCGAGACCGCGCCGTCAAACCGCCTCGAAGCCCTTGTCCACGACCGCTCAAGTGCCCGCCATTGCCGACCCGCCGTCCTGGACGGCCTCCCCCCTGGATAGCCTGTCCTCATGTCCCCCCGACCCGTCGGATCGCGCCCGACATTGTCATTGGTCGCCGAGACCGCTGGCACGAGCGTGCCCACCGTGTCCAAGGTGCTGCGAGGCGGAACCGACGTCTCGGCCGAGACGCGCGCGAGGGTCATGGAAGCCGTGCGAGCCGTCGGCTACACCCGCCGGGGCGGAGCCAAGATCGAAAGCGTGCGGGACGAGAGCGGCTTGTCCAACGTGCTCACACTCGTGGTCACCCACTTCGAGGGGTCGTGGGCGAATCTGGTGATAGCCGGGGTGGGGCGCGAGGCGGCAACAGCGGGACTGGATGTCGTGCTGACGCTCGCCGAGCCGCACAGCGACTGGGTGTCGCGGGTCTTGAGAAGGCGCAGCGTCGGCACCATCGGGACGCTGGTCGATCCCAACTCTCGGCAGTTCAACGCGCTCTTTGCCGCAGGCGTCCCCGTGGTCCTGATCGACCCGATGAGTACGCCGCCATCGGGGGTGGCAAGCATCGGCGTGGCGAACTGGGACGGCGGCCGCATGGCCGCCGAGCACCTCCTGTCTCTGGGCCACGAGCGAATGGGGGTTGTTGCCGGCCACGCCCGTCATCTCTTCAGCCGAGCGCGCGTCGACGGTTTCCGTGCGGCAGCCGACATAGCACCCGGCGGTGCCACGGTGTCCGTGGCCTACGGCGGATGGAATCGTGTCAAGGCCGTGGCCGCCACCCACACCCTGCTCGACAGGCACCCGGGGATCACGGGAATCTTCGCCTGCTCGGACCCCATGGCGCTCGGCATCTACGACGCACTGAATGCTCGAGGCCTGCGCATTCCCGAGGATGTCAGTGTCATCGGCTTCGACGACCTGCCCGAGGCATACTGCGTCAGCCCCGGGCTGACGACCATCAGGCAGCCCAGCACCGAATTGGGTGCCGCAGCGGTCAAGCTCCTGATCGAGCTTTCCCGGAGCGTAGACGGCGGCATCCGACGCCCCGCACGCATGGAGTTGGCCACCGAGCTGGTCCTGCGCGCCTCCACCGGGCCCGCCTCGGTAACCGCAACGCCACGCCGATGACGCCGGCGGGCCTGTGCCGGCCTGTGTCATCGGCAGACGCCGCAGAACACGGCGAGGGCCACCGGGAAGATCACGAGCGTGCCCTGCGACTGGCGGCCGGTGGCCGTGTCAGTACCCAGGGTCTTGCTCATCGTGTGCTTACTCAGCCCTTCGCGGCGGCAGCGTTGGTGTCCTTGACGATGTCGGCGGCGGTGCCCTTGCCGGCCAGCAGGTTCACGACGGCGGTGTTCATGGCGTTGCCGACGTTCTGGCCGTACACGGTGTCAAGGAACTGCATGGAGTGAGCGGCCTTGTTGAAGGCCTGCAGTGCTGAGATGTTGTAGGGGTCGGTGACGACCTCCTGGGCGTCCTTGTTCACCGGGATCGTGTAGAAGGCCTTGGCGTAGGCCTTCTGCTGGTCCTTGGTCACAACGAACTGGAGGAAGCCAAGGGCCTCCTTCGGTGATGCAGCGAGTGGTACTCCTTCACGGCGGCCTTCCAGTACCCCTCACCAGGCCCGGGCTGCGCGTTCTCCCAGAAGCTCAAAGTGACCTTGCCGCCGGACGAACCACCCTTGCTGCCGGTGTCGCCTCTGCCGGCGCGACCAGTGGCAGCCAGCGCGATAGCCAAACCGATCGCGGCAGCTGTCGCGCTGCGTGTCTTCCTCGTCATCGTGGGGACTTCCTGATGTGTCGTCAACACCGCGAGCGCGAAAAAGTTGCGCAAAGTAATGGCCATCCATGAAGATGAAGTAATGTCTACCGCTTGAAGTGAGCAGGCGACCACCCGTGGTTTGCGCAGGTTGCGCAATCGTTACCGATGCGGCAGACATGACTCACGATCGTGCACCTGGGGTTGAGCGGCTCGCCTCGAGCACATCACGTAGTGCCGGTTCCGCGAGAACTCGATGTCTTGACACCGTTTTCCCCGGCTTCCTAGGGTGCGTAGTACGTCGGACATCAGCACAACTGACGTACCTGCCTGCCCGTCGCGCGGCAGCCCGCACCGCAGCAAAGGAACCGCCACCATGCGGATCGTCATCCCCAGTGAGTCGACAACTCAGCTCTCCGAGGCCTGGCGCCACTGCGTCGGTACGGGTCGGCTCGACCTCGCGCTGCGGCGTGACTACCAGGACTCGCTCGACCTCGTACAGAAGGAGATCGGTTTCCGGTACATCCGGGGGCACGGCCTGCTCAGTGACGGGATGGGCATCCACCGGCCTTACGACTACGCCGGCGAGCGGCGCGTGCGCCACGCCTTCACATACGTCGACCAGGTGGTCGACGCCTACCTGGAGATGGGCATCGCGCCCTTCCTGGAACTTGGCTTCATGCCGTCCGGGCTCGCCTCTGGCGACGACACCGTGTTCTGGTGGAAGGGCAACATCACCCCTCCTCGCGACGAGAAGGAGTGGGCGGACCTCGTCCGCGCCGTCATCGGGCACCTGGTCGACCGCTACGGCATCGACCAGGTGCGCGGGTGGCCGATCGAGGTGTGGAACGAGCCCAACCTGCCGATTTTCTGGGCCGCGGACCAAGACGCGTACCACCGCCTCTATGAGGTGACCTCGCTGGCCGTCAAGGAGGTGGACGCCGAACTCCAGGTCGGCGGACCCTCCCTGGCACCGGGTTACGAGGACGAGTGGATCCAGCGCTTCGCCGAGTTCGTCGAGACCCGCGACGTGCCGATCGACTTCGTGAGCCGCCACGCCTACACCTCCGGCCCCGAGCAGCACGTGCCGTTCGGTGCGCACCAGACGCTCATGCCGGCGTCGGCGCTGCTGGAGCAGTTCGGCGCCCCGCGGCGACAGCTGGCGGGCACCAAGCTCGCGGACCTGCCGGTCCACATCACCGAGTTCAACTCCTCGTACCGGCCGGACAACCCGATCCACGACACCGCGTTCCACGCGGCGTACCTCGCACCGGTGTTGGCCAGCGGCGGCGATGTTGCCGACTCCTTCTCCTACTGGACGTTCAGCGACGTCTTCGAGGAGGTGGGTATCCCCACCGCGCCGTTCCATGGCGGCTTCGGACTGCTGACTCACCGTCAGATCAAGAAGCCCACCTACCACCTGTACACGTTCATGGCCGAGATGGGCGAGCAGGTGCTCGCCCGAGGTGAGGACCACCTGGTGACGCGGCACGGCGACGGCCGCGTCACCGTGCTGGCCTGGGCTCCGGCCGACCAGACCGGCGGCGAGACCGTCGACGGCCACACCGTCCGGCTATCTCTGCCCGTCGGCGCCCACGACGCGCACGGCTCCGCCTTCGCGCGCCGCCGCTCCGTGAGCGAGGACGCCGGTAATCCCTGGGCCGCCTGGTGCGAGATGGGGCGGCCGCTCGCGCCCGTCAACCGCCAGCTCGACGCCCTTCGTGAGGCCGCCGAACCCGCCCGCTCGCACCGGAGCGTGCCCGTCGCCGGCGGGCGCGCCGACGTGGACCTCGTCCTCGGTCGCAACGAGGTGACGCTGCTGGAGCTCACGCCGGTCGTCGACGAGACGCCGGAGTGGTGGAGCGACAACCGGCTGTTCGGCCTCGGCACCGCTGGCATTGGCGGTGGGCGGGGCTGTCGTGGACTTTGACGGCGGTCGCTGTTTCGTTGATGTCGATATCGCGGATGAGCCCGAGCTGGCCGATGTGCGCTCCGGTGACCGCCTGGATGGTCATCGCTGTCGCGTGGAGGGGATGTGCCACCGTGTTCAGCCGGGCGGCGAGGACGTCTGCTGATGTGTGTTCACGCCCCCGCGCGGACGGTGCGCCGCTCGTTGTCGAGGCGAGCACGGAGGCGCCCTGGCATTGGGCCCGTTTCGGGCGGTCGGCCACTGGAAAACGGCCATCGGAGCGCCTCCTTCCGCCCGACGGCGGACGACCTCGTGCCGTTCTTCACCAGCCCGGAGCATGCTCCGGAGACTCGGATGCGCGGTCTCGCCCGCGCCTTCGGGGCATTCTGGGAGGGCGATGTCGACACGGCCCTGGCCCTGGCGCTGCCGCGCCTCGAAGGCACGCTGCGCCGCCGACTCCAGGCAGCCGACATCGCGGTGATCACACACGCAAAAGGGGAGACCATCGGACAGGTCCAGCAGCTTGGCCCCCTCCTCGACAAGCTGGATGAACTCGGCTTCCCCGAGCCGTGGCCCCTCGTCCTCCGGACGGTGCTGGGCAACGCCGACGGGCAGATGAACCTCCGCAACAACGTCCTGCACGACCTGGTCGACACGCCTTCCCGGCACCGGGCAGCGCTCGTGCTCCAGATCGCATTGGCCGTGCTCCTCCTCTGGGAGGAGCCACCTGCCCGGACGGGGTCTGCCGACAGCGGCACGCGGATGCCCTTGCCGTGGAACGCCGCCACCGATCAGCGCCTGCCGTTCCCCGTGCCCGACCCCCGGGCCCACCACTTCGGCAACCAGTACGCCGACATGCACGACGTCGTCGCCGGCTTGACGGTGCCCTCCGGTATCCCGCAGTCCGCGGCAACGGTGCTGCACACCTCCCGCGAGCTCCTGCGCCACTCCTACTTCTGCTACGAGTTCTCCACCGTGGCCCTCCTGCACGCCCTGATCGCGATGGAGATCGTCCTCCGGGCCGAGGTCCCTGACTCCGGCACGAAGCCGCTCCACGCCCTCATCAAGCAGGGGGGGGAGAGTGGCCTCCTGACCGATCGGCAGACGGAGTTCCTCCACGAGGGGCGCAAGCTGCGCAACCGTATCGCCCACGGCCAGATGGCTCATTCCGTCATGCCCCCACGCTGGGGGGGCCGGAATGCTCACTACGTCCTTCACCTTGATCAGCGAGGTATGGGCGGCCCAGCCGACGCCACCGGCCACAACTGACACAGATGAGGGCACAGGTATCTGAGATCCACGAACTCGTCGCGGGGCCTGGTTCCTCCGGCGGGGAGCCGTCTGTGGTGGGGCAGCGCCTGCACTTCGTTCTGGATGCGGAGCGGGTGGTGGACGACCTGCGCCGCTACTTCGGGATCGGCCTGCCCCCGGGTGCCCGGCGCGTTCACGGGGGCCGGTTCGAGCACCTTTGAGGTGGAGAAGGCTGCGATGATCAGGATCGCGCCGAGGTCGTCTACGACAGCCAGGGTGAGCAGGAACGCGCGCAGCGCGGCCGGCAGGTGTATGGACAGGACGGCCAGGACCGCGAGCGCGAAGGCGATGTCGGTTGCCATCGGTACCGCCCAGCCGCCGTCCAGACTCCCGCCGCCCGCGGTGGCGGTGACGGCGTAGAGGACGGCTGGTGCGGCCCTGCCTCACACGGCGGCGATGATGGGCAGGGCGGCGGACAGCGCCGTGAGCGCGTTGACGACGGCAACGGTGCCGAGCGCGAGCAGCAGCTGGCTACCGTGTTGGACGCCCCTCTGTACAGCGGTTGCGCGGCCGGCTAGGTGTATTGCCTTGTGAGGTTGGGGACGCGGCTGGCGGGTACCTCCTGCAGCCAAGCTGCAGAAGGGATCTGATGAGTTCAGCAGCTGGATGCTGGTGTGCTGGCCGCATGCGCCGGTCCGGTGCGGTGTGGGCGGGTGGTGGAGAGGCTCCGGCTGGAGGCGGTGCCCCATGAAGTGCATTCTGTGTGCCAGCAGTTGAAGAAGCCGCTGCTGCCGGCGGGTGGTGCAGACCCCGGGCGACCTGTTCACGCTGGCGCGTGGAGGTGCCGCGGTGCGCGGGCGACCTGCCGATACGAAGACGGGCCTCCTTCTTGCCTGCCGGGTGAACAGCCAGGCCGTGCAGGGAAGGAGATCCAATGGCATTTCGCGCGTCCCGATCCGGACGGTGGATCCGCGTCTGGTGCTCGACGCCGCGGAGCGACTCTCAGCGCACCTTGGACTCCACGAAGGCCGCGAGCTGCCCGAGGGTGTCAAAGGTCTGACAGATGATCTCGTCGATCTCGATCTCGATCTCGAACCGTTTCCGCAATGCGACGATGAGCTTGACGACGGTGAGCGAGTCGATTTCGGGGAGATTGCCGTATAGTCCCGTCTCCGGCTCGAGGTCATCGGCCAGGTCCTCGATGTCCAGCGTCACCACCACGACGGCCTTGACGTCCTCGAAAATCGCCTGCGAGATCTCTGGCGAGCGAGTCATGCTGGCTTCTCCTCATCGGCCGTGCAGACCCGGCGGCCTGCGGGGAAGACCGGAGTGGGACCGGCGCGTTCAGCGAGCGACCCGACCGGGAGGCCGCCGATGTGGAGCATGCCGTCGGCGATCGCGGACCGGCTGATCGTGGGGTGCGCGTAGGCGCCTGCGGTCACGCGGGCTCCCGAGTGCGGGAGGCGGTGAGCTCGTGGCGAAGAAGTGCCCGATCGAACTTGCCGTTCGGCGATCGGGGCAGGACACTCCGGGCCACCACATCGGCAGGCACCATGTAGCCGGGTAGTTCCTGCCGCAGGCGTGCGGTCATCGTGGCCGGGTCGAAGCCGGCGGGGTCGCAGGGTGTCACGACCAGGACGATCCGGTGGCCAAGTGCCTCGTCCTCGAGGCCGAGTGCGACGGCATCGTGGACCAGGCCGGTCTCGTACGCCACTTCCTCGATCTCCTGCGGGCTGACCCGGTATCCCGACGTCTTGATCATGTCGTCGCGCCGTCCGACGAAGTACAGGAAGCCCTCCTCGTCGCGGACGACGACGTCGCCGGACCAGACCGCCAGCTCGGGCGTACACAGCTCGACCGGGCGGTTCGGCGGCGGCCGGAACCTCTCGGCCGTGCGTTCTGCGTCATTCCAATAGCCCAACGCGACGAGCGGACCTCGGTGCACCAGCTCACCCGGCTCTCCCGGACCGCACAGGCCGCCGTCCTCCCGGACCACGAGGATCTCGGCGTTCGGGATGGCCTTGCCGATGGAATCGGGTCGCCGGTCGACCTCCCGGGGATCGAGGTAGGTGGAACGGAACGCCTCTGTGAGGCCGTACATCAGGTATGGCGTTGCGTTCGGGAACATCGTTCGCAGTTGTTGCAGGGTAACGCGCGGCAGCCGCCCCCCGGTGTTTGCGAAGTAGCGCACCCCGGTCACGGCCTCGGACGGCCACGTCTGGGCTGCCAGCTGGATCCACAGCGGCGGTACGCCCACCAGCCCGGTGATGCGGTGTTCCACACACGGCCGGATGACGTCACCCGGCAGCAGGTAGTTGGCGAGCACCACATGGGCACCGACGCAGAAGCCGGTCGTCAATTGACTCAGTCCGGCGTCGAAGCTCAGTGGGAGGACGGCCAGGATTCGGTCCTCTGCCGTGTTGTTCAGGAAAGCGCTGACGCTCTCCGCGCCGGCGACGAGGTTGCGGTGCGACAGCACGACGCCCTTCGGGGGCCCGGTGCTCCCCGACGTGTAGAGGATCGCGGCCACATCCGTGTCGACGCCGCCCGTCGCAGGACACGCGGACTGGCTCGGGGGCTCGGCGACCTTCGACCAGGGGAGCACGCGGTAAGGGGCTTCCGCGTCATCGGCAAGCGAGTCGCCCAGGACGAGGACGTGGGAGAGTGACTTGCAGGCGGCGAGTTGGGCGCGCAGGGTGTGCAGCCGGTCTGTGGAGGTCACCAGTACGCGCACGGTGCAGTCGTCGAGGATGTGCCTCACTTGCCCGGCCCGCAGCACGGGATTCACCGGGACGAACACGCCACCGGCCCGCGAGCAGGCGAGCATTGCCACGACGGTCTCGATCTTCTTTTCGAGGAAGACCGCGACGCGCTCGCCACTATTGAGGCCGAGGTCGCTTAGGCCGCTGGCCGCGAGCTCCGTCCGCTCGTGCAGATCGGTGTAGGAGATCGTGGTCGTCCGTGCGGTCAGGGCGGGCGCGCGGGGGTTGCGTTGGGCGGACCTCGCAACGAGGTCCGGCAATCGGTTGATCATTTCGGCGGTTTCTTTCTCTCACTTTTGCCTGGCAGCCGAGGATCCCAGACCTCTGCCCTGCGCCGGCTGGTCTCCGAAGGCAGGGCCGGGATCGCCTGGGTGCTGGGCGCGGGGGGTTCGACGGCTCGCGCGGTGGACGTGGGCACCGGAAATGACCGCGAACGGTCGCACGGGGGACGTGGTCATCCGGCGTTCACCTTGACGGTCGGCGAGCAGTCGGCCAGGCGTACCGGGTCGACCATCCCGACCAGGACCTCACGCGGTCCGGTGAAGGGCTCCCTGCTGTGTGCGCTGCGGATGTTGTCGACGAGCATCAGATCGCCCGCCTGCCAGGGCTCCCGCATGGTGTTGGCCTTGTACGTCTCGTTGAGCAGCTGCACGACGTCCTCGCCTATCGGGTCGCCGCCCCCGAAACGGGTGGTGAACGGCAGCCCCTCGGCGCCGTAGGTGTCGATGAGGAACTCGTGCACCTCGGGGTCGAGCGTCCATTCGTTGAGGAAGGCGATCTGGTTGAACCAGCAGCGCTGACCGGTGACCGGGTGCCGCACCACCGCGCTGCGGCGCTGCCAGGTGCGCAACCCTCCATCGGATCGCCACTCGAACTCGATGGCGTTGGCGTGGCAGTAGCTCTCGACCGCGTCACGGTCCTCGGTGCCGAACGACTCGGCGATCGACGTCCCGATCTCCTCGTTGTAGTTGCGGACGAGCATCCAGCCCTCCCGCTCGAGCCGTTCGACGAGGTCGCCGGGCAGCGCGTCGAGCGTGGCCGTCGAGTCCGCCACACCGGTCGCCCCGCCCTCGATGGGTGCGGACAGGCACGCGAAGAGCATCAGGCCGGGAAACTCGAGCCGGTAGCTCAGCTCGTGGTGCAGGCACATCGGCTGGCTCGGCGGCCACTTCGAGGAGGAGTACACGCCCTCGGCGTAGGCCTGCCGGGAGGCGAAGGCCTCTCTTTCGGTCATCAGACCTGTGCGGGCCAGTTGGTGGAAGACGGCGACGGTCTCGGCCGCGTCGCGCAGCCCGAGGCCGCGGATCAGGATCGATCCGTGCTCGGCCACCATCGCGCGCAGCGCCGCGCGGTTCTCGGCTGCCCAGCGCACCGCGTCGTCGGCGGGCTTGGTGTGCAGGATCGGCGGCTTGCCGGGTTGCAGGTCCACCTCGGGCAGCGCTGTCTGGGAAGAGATCGACATCTCATTTCTCCTTTTCGCCGGGTGTCAGTCGCCGTGGACGGGCACGGCGGCGCCGTCGCCGCGGCTGATCGTGCGCACCTGGAGGTCGGCCGACTGCCCGCGCATCTTCTTGGCCGGGTTCCCGCCCCACAGTGCGTGCGGTGGCATTTCCTCGCCCTTCATGAGGAAGGAGCTGGTGGCAAGCACCGCGCCGTCGCCCATTGTCACGCCGTAGTGGACGAATGCGCCGACACCGAGCGTGCAGCCGGCACCGATCACGATACGGTCCGACTTGAAGCCTCCGTCCTCTTGCGAGTGGCACTGCATGATGGTGTCCGCATTGAGGGTGCAGTCGTCCCCGATCGTGGTGAACGTCCGCTCGGGCACGCGGAGGCCGTCGTCGAAGACCCTGCGGCCGATCTGCATACCCAGGAGCCGCCAGATCACGTTCTTGAGCGGGGTGCCGTTGAAGACGAGGACATAGGCGAGGGAACTCACTTTCCAGAAGCGTTCGTGCCGCCAGAAGGCGCGGTCGTAGATCGAGCAGCCCTGCGGCCGCAAGGCCTGCAACTGCCGCACCAGCCGGTCGACCAGGACGTTGTAGGCGACGGTGAAAACGAAGACCCCGGCGGTGGCCAGTGCGAACGCGAGCACGCCCAGGGAGGCCCAGAGGTCGATGGCGGCCAGGTAGAGCACGGTGACGATGAAGATGAGGATCCAGCGCACCAGCAGGAACAGCGCCATGCTGATGGTGTTGTAGATGTTCTTGGCCCGCAGGCGGCGGCGCAGCTCGCCCTTGCTCTCCACCTCGAGCTGCTTGTCACGCTTGACCGACCGGGGGATCTCGAAGCTCGGCGCGCCCAGTAGGCCCACGCCTTCCCGTACTTGTCCGTCGACGGGAACCATGACCTTCGTTGCGAGGAGGCAGTTGTCGCCCGTCTTGCCCTGCGCGGAATAGGCGATCACGTTTCCAAGGAAGTTCTCTGCCCCGATCGACACACGGGACAGTCGGAACGATGTGTTCGAGAAGTCGGCATTGATGATGGACAGCCCGTCCGCGGCCATCGTTCCGCTGCCGACCGCGCTGAGGAACGGGGTGTCGTGCTTGACCATTTCGCCGAAGTTCGAGCCGGTCTGCCGCACGTCGCGAAGCTCGTAGCCCAGCCAACGCAGGTAGTGGACGATGTAGGAGGTGCCACCGAAGAGAGTCATGTGGAACCTGCTGTTGCTCGTGCGGGCGATCGCGCGGTGAATCCAGTAGCGGAATCCGTACAGCGGGTAGACCTTGTCCGGCTTGATGAAGAGGTTCAGCACACGCGGAACGGCTCCCACGAAGACGAGGCTGACGAGCAGGGCGCCGAAGAAGAGCACGGCGGATATGACCAGCGCGTTGTCGCGGTAGAACGCCCCGCTCGTGAGGGAGAGCGGTCCCGCGTCCAACAACGTGACGAGCTGCGGGACCTTCGTGAGCGCGAGGACCACGATGACGAACGTCAGCGGCGTACCCACCAGAAGCAGGTTCACCAGCTGCACGGTCGCGAAGACGCACCGTCGCCGGGTGCTGACGTCCATCGTGGGGACCCGCTGGCAGTCAACGTCGGCCGGCTGCGCAGGGGAGCCGTGCCAGCGCTCCCCGTCGGGCACGGTCTGACCGGCGTGCAGCGATGAGGAGTGCCCCAGCTGGGACCCGTCACCCAGCGAGGTCCCGATGTCGAGCACCGTCATCTCCCCGACGAGCGTGTGCTTGCCGACGCTGACCGCGCCCGTCTGGATGATGCCGTTGTGGGCCCGGTAGCCGTTGAAGGACGCATCCTTGCGGATCACCGTGCCGTCGCCGATGCTGAGCAGGTCGGTGCACACGGGCACGGACCTGGAGAAGATGACGGCGCCGCGACCGACCTTCGCGCCCAGTGCCCTCAGGTAGAGCACGTAGAGCGGTGAACCGGCGAACAGCGCCATCGGGTTCCGCTGGACCAGGGTCTTGACGAGCCAGAAGCGGAAGTACGCCATACTCCAGACGCGGATCTGCTGCGGCTTCCACCGGCCAATGAGCACCCACTTGAGCAGGATCGGGAGGGCGCAAAGGCCGAGGAACATCGCGCCGCCGTACGCGACCGCCCGCAGGTAGATGTCGACCGGGTTCGGGCTGGCCGAGACCCATTCGTAGCCCTTCACCGCGACGATCGCGGTAAGGGCGGGGTAGCCGAAGAGGAACAGGAGCTGCAACGCCCCGCAGAGGACGTACTCGGCATTGCGCGCCCGCCTCGGCGGCGCAATGGGAGCTGCCGGAGTCGCCGGCTGCGAGGCGGGCCTGGCTTTGGCGTCGGGTTTGGTGTCGGTGAGGGCGGCTGCGAGCGTTCGGATTGTGGGGTGTTTGTAGATGTCCGGCATGGATACCGGTGGCAGGTCGGCTTGTTTCCGTGCTCGGGCGCAGAATCGGGCCATCAGCATGGAGTCGGCGCCGAGGTCGTTGAAGAAGTGGCTGTCGACTGATACGTGTTCGGTGTGCACGATGTCGGCCAGGACTTCGGCGAAGCGTCGTTCGCGTGTAGCGAGTATGGCTGGATTGCCGGCCGGTTCGGCGGTCAAGGCGTCGTTGGTGAGGGCGGCTGCGAGCGTTCGGATTGTGGGGTGTTTGTAGATGTCCGGCATGGATACCGGTGGCAGGTCGGCTTGTTTCCGTGCTCGGGCGCAGAATCGGGCCATCAGCATGGAGTCGGCGCCGAGGTCGTTGAAGAAGTGGCTGTCGACTGATACGTGTTCGGTGTGCACGATGTCGGCCAGGACTTCGGCGAAGCGTCGTTCGCATATGGCGAGAGTGGCTGGATTGCCGGCCGGTTCGGCGGTCAAGACGTCGTGAGAGTTCCCCATCAGCTGGGTCCCTTGAGAAATCACAGTGGTCGATGCAGGCACGCTGAACTACATGAACGAGATCCACGCACTTGCCTGGACTGCTACAAGAGCTTGGGCCGGAACGCAGCTCCGTGATCGCCCGCCTTGACCGTGGAGGGTTTGGGTTGGCCCTACTCGACGGTCTGATCCGGCCGACTAGATCGACAATACTGCTTACGCGCAACGCCTCCCTCGACCGCAGCTGCAAGGGGCTGGTCGAGGTGCGGAAAGATCAAACCGGACTTTGCGGCCAGTCCCGCCTCGATCCCCTACCCGTCCCCTTGGCGCATCCTGGTCCCCTGAGCAGTGGCCGCCAGAACAGAAAACCACGGGCCTTTTCTCAGAGTACGACTGTGTGAGCTGCCCCGCGTTTCGTGGAGTCGGCGATCGTGTGATGAGGCGGTCTGCGGGGGTAGGTTCCTTCAATCGCGACCAGTATGCGTATTCGTACTCGTCGAATGGCGCGTAGCCGAGAGCGGGGCGGAGACGTTTATTCTTGTACGACGCGGACGCGGGAAGACGGCCCGCTCACCTCGTCGACGTCCCACTACGGCCCCTGATGCTCGATCAGTTCGACCTTGACGGTGGCGTTCAAGGCTTCGGCGCCAGTTGGTGGGGGCATCAGCTCGGCTATCGACCAGGGCTTGATCAAGTTCCGTAAGGGTCGAGCTTGTTGGTGATGCCCAGAGGGAGTGCTCGTTCGGGTTGGTCGGGGATTGCGCGGGTGGTTTTGGCGATGTTGTCAGCTCCGAGGATCTTGAGCAGGCCGATGGCGAGGTTGCGGAGGGACGCCATGGCGCGGGGTGCGGTCCCGGTGTGGACGGTGGAAGCGTCCTCGGCGAAGGTCACGTCTCTCACATGGAGCAGGGCCTCCCCGGTCCAGTGGCCGCGGATCGCGGTGGCCAGGTCGGCGGGGGTGGTCTGGTGGGCGTCGAGGCTGGTGACGGCGTAGACGGTCTCGCGACTCTCGCGTCGGCCTGTCTGCCTGCGGCGACGATGGACACGGATGGCCAGGCAGGCGTAGGGGAAGGCGATCCCGCCGAGCTCGTCCGCGATGCCGCAGGTCTTGATCGAGCGGGACTCGCGGCGCCCGTGTCCGGTGGAGGTCGTGGTGTGCTGGACGGCGATGTCCCGCCGGGGCAGGGTGGCGAGCTGGCGGTGTGCGGTCGGCTGGTTCGTCTTTATCACCAAGATGTAGTGGGCCTTCTTGGTCTCGACCAGCCAGGTGACGTTCGCCTTCACCGAGTGCAGGGCGTCGAAGGTGACGAGAGTTCCGTCCAGGTCCCGCTGTTCGAGCAGGGGCGGGCCGGAAGTGCGCGGTCTCGTTCGTCTTCGCTCCCGACCTCCGCCTGGGCGAGGGTCAGGGCCCGGTGGTGGGTGACGACGGAGAGCAGGTGCCTGCGGCCGGCGACAGGCGGGCCGATCCTCTCAGCGATTTGCCGTCGACGGCGATCACCTGCCGTTGCTCCGGAGTCGTTCCCGCAGGGTTCGGGCCGGCGAGGTAGGCGCCGACGGCCCGGTCCAGGGCGTCACCGTCGACGGCCGCCAGCACACGGCCGATCGTGGTCCGCGAGGGAGAACGACGCCATCGCAGCGGATGCCATCGGACTCCGACGGCGGTCAGCACGTCGTCCGAGGCCCGCGCCGCCCACTCGGCGATCTCGTCGATGCTCCTCGCTCCCGACACGGCCGCGCAGGCACAGACGAGGAGGATCGCGGTCAGCGAGTACCAGCGGCCCCGCCTCGCCCGCGGGTCCGGCACCAGGTCCAGGAAAGTTCGCAGGTCAGCGACTTGACCGCTGTCCAGCGGACCCAGCCTCACAGGCGCTCGGCCAGCGGGGCATCCACAGGTACGGTGAGGGGGTGAGGTCCTTGTGGGCCAGTCCGCACAGTGTCGCACCGAGGCCGTCGGGGGAGTATGCGTACGCGACGTCGTACGCGTGGGCGATGTCCTCTGGGAGCTGGGGGGAATCCGCCCGTTCCCAGGGTCTGTAGCCGTACTGCGGTCGCGAGACCTCGCGCGGGTCGTGTCCGAATTCGGTCCAGGCGTAGCACCAGGGGCAGAACCAGCGTTCCTTCACTGCCGGGTTGTCTCGCTGCGGGTGCCGAACTTCTCCCGGCCGATGGGGCGCAGCGACAGGTTGACGTCGCAGCGCATCTGGCCCATCTCCATGCGGGCCTCGGAGACGCCCAGCGCCTTGATCAGCTCGCGCAGTTCGGTCACGTACGCCTTGGCGACCTCGGGCGCGCGCTCGCCGGCCACCGCGTTGGTGGTTCGACTACCGGTATTCGTCGTACCTCGTGGCCGCAGACATCACAGATCACACCGCATTGTGCCGCACTGTCGCCAGCCCGCGGAGCAGACCTTTGTGACCGGCCCGTTCGTGGCCGGGCTTGGCCGTCGTACTTGGGTCACGTCCGCTGGAGTGGTGTCTCGACGGCCACTCGGTGATCTCTTCTTTGAGACTATGCGGTGATTTCGATCGGCAGGACGGTGTCGCCGGTCTGTGACTCGATCGGCTGGAGGCGGGCTTTGGCCTGCAGCTCGCGGCCCATGTAGCGGCGGGCCTCGGTCCACTCGTCGTTCTGTTCGGCCAGGACGGCGCCGACCAGGCGGATCACGGCGGTGCGGTCGGGGAAGATGCCGACCACGTCGGTGCGGCGGCGGATCTCTTCAAGGCGTACTCCTCCCGCAGCAATCGCACCTACCTGCGCAAACGCAAAATCCGGGCGGTGATCCCGAAGAAGGCGGACCAAGCGGCCAACCGTAAAAAGAAGGGCTCGCGCGGAGGCCGCCCCGTCAGCCACGACGCCGAGCTGTACAAGGACCGCAACACCGTCGAGCGGTGCATCAACCGGCTGCGCAACTGGCGCGGGATCGCCACCCGCTACGACAAGTCTCCCGAGAGCCACCTGGCCGGACTCCACTTGTGCGGCACGATGCTGTGGCTACGCAGCATCACCGGACCTGCGTGACTAGTGACCTCGTTCCCGGCCCACGAAGCACGACAGGAGTCGCCTGAAGTCGTGCGGGTGCTCGAGCGCCGGCAGGTGCCCGCATCGACCGAGCACGTGCAGACGGACATCGGCCAGGTGTTCGAGCAGGGGCAGGGCTGCCGTTCCGAGCGGGGTGACTCGGTCCTCGGCGCCGTGGACGAGCAGCACGGGCGCGCGGACCCCTGCCAGCGTTTGCGCCGAGAGGGTGAGCTCGTCGGCCCAACGTGCCCTAGGCGGAGGGAACAACGACGCGAATGCGGCCGCCCCCGCTCGCATCGCAGCTGCACGGGCAGCGACGGCCGACTCGGTCACGAGCGCTTGGTCGAGGACGAGGCGACTCAACATGTCTCGTGCCCCGAGCGGGCCGGCGGGGGCGGCCCAGACCGCGTCGAGCTCGGCGGACAGCGGCGCCCCGGGGGCGCCCATCGTCGAGACCGCCACGACACGGGTGACCTGCTGGGGACGCGCGGCCGCCAACGCCAGCGCCACGGCACCGCCCATGGAGTGGCCCACCACGGCGTAGTGCTCGACACCGAGAGCCTCCATCAGGCCCGCGGCCTGCTCCGTCCACAGCCGGAGCCCACCCCTGGAGCCCGCCGGGATTGGTGTACGGCCGAACCCCGCCTGGTCAGGAGCCACCAGGTGCCAGGACGTGCCCAGCGCCTGTGCCGTCGTGGCCCAGGCGCCGGATCCCGTCGTACCGGGTCCGGAGCCGTGCAGCATCAGCACCGCGGGCCCGGTGCCGCTCTCCATGACGTGGACGGGGGAGCCGTCGACTGTGATGGTCCGAGGTGCCGTCACTGGGACAGGCCAGGTGTGCTCATGCCGATGCGGAGTTGATGGACTTCGAGAAGAGCTCCATCATCGCCCTGCCGAATTGCGGCATGTCGGGCCACCCCCGGCAGGAGACGAGGTTGCCGTCCACGACGTCGGGAGCGTCGATGACCGTCGCGCCCGCGTTCTCCATGTCACCGGTGATGGGGGGGAAGCACGCTGTCTTTCGGCCCTTGAGCAGTCCGTACACAGCCGGCACCTGCGCGCCGTGGCAGACCAGCGCGATCGGGAGGTTGCGCGCGAAGAAGTGCTCGGTGATGCGCCTGACGTCGGCGTCGACCCGGATCCACTCGGGGGCGCGTCCGCCAGGGATGATGAGGGCGTCATAGCGCTCGACGTCGACCTCGGCCCAGGGCACGTCGACCGGCAGCTTTCGGCCGTTCTTCTCCACGTAGGCGTCGGAGTTGGGGTCGAACTCGTGGATGACCAGCTGAACGTCACGCATCGTCCGTGACGAGACGTCGACGTCCCAGCCGCCCTCCTGAACGCGATAGTAGGGATACATGGTGTCGAGTTCCTCGGCGGCGTCGCCGGTCAGGAGCAGCGCTCTGGGCACCTGCTTCTCCTCGCATCTGAGGCGGGTGAGGCGGATCCAATCCGATCTGATTGGGTTAGCATTCCTCGGCCCAGCCCGCCCGTCAAGCCTTTACACCATTCCGTCCGAGCCTTTGATTTCGCCGAACAATCGCCGGAACGGCTCGCCGGACAGCAGGATGTGCCGACGCATGGCGTAGGCGGCGGTGTCGGGGTCACGCGAGGCGATCGCGGCCACAACTTCTTCGTGCTCGGCCATCGCCAAGTGAGTGACCTGGGTGTCGGAAGCCGAACAGGTGCACGTGCGCGTGCAGGCGAGCGAGCGCTTCGCGGATGAGCTGGTTCTCCGCGCTCAAGGCGATGAGATCGTGAAAAGAGGCGTCGCGGAGCCCGAAGGCGCCATAGGCGTGAGGTCACTTCTAGCGTCTTCGGGAACCTGTTGACATCGGTCGTCGTATGCTGCGGGATGTTGATGCCCCGCTTGGATCGTATAGGAAAGGTGATGGACGCCAGCCATCTTTCACCCACCGCGGAACCGCCCGCCAGCGCCCTACTTCGACCACCTAAAGCTCCCCTGAGCATGCTCGACGTCCTGCTCGGTTCGCCACCGGGCCACACATGGGCCGAAGGACTTCTCGACTGACTGAAGACCCAGTACGGCGCGGCGTACTCGTGGAGCCGGTCTGCGGGGCGGCGCCCGCGACAGCCCGGCAATTCGTCCAAGGGTCACCGTCATCTTCCTCCCCTCCGATCGCGGACGCATCCGTTCTCCGCGTCGCGGAACGCGTTCTTTCATTTCATTCGGCCGGCTCATCACGACCTCGCGATCGGCCTCGGTGATCGCCCCTGCCGCCGCAACCGCCGCCGGCTTGGACCTCGTGTTCGAATGCCGCCTGCAGGGCGTCGACCCGACCGCATCACCGCTCCCTTGGGAGGATGGGTCACGTGCGGTACCTACCGATGTTTCGTCGATGATCATGAGAAGGTCGTGCACAAATCCGCGATAGTGTTGCGCGCTCCAGCGTCAGCGCGGCGGGGCGGCGATTCGCCGCCCCGCCGCGTGAACGGGTCAGCGGTTGAGGTTCTGCATCCACTCCCGCAGCTCGCGCGCCTGCCGCGCGAGCTCGGAACGGGCCGCAGCCTCGCCGGAGGCCTTGTCGTTCGCCAGGTCGACGATCGAGTTCAGCGCCGGGATGGCGGTGGTGTACTTGGTCGCCAGGTAGCTGTCCCGCGCGATGTCCAGGGCGGCACCGGCGGCGTCCGCGGCGTCCGCGGTCAGCAGCCCGTTGGCTCGGTCAGCCTTGATCAGCAGGCTGGTCTCGCGGTAGGAGGAGCAGTTGGCGTCCGTGCGGTCGGCGGTCGTCTCGATCCCGCCGAGGATGATCTGCATGAACGCGTCGTCGTAGTACTGCGTCCGGAAGTGGCCGAGGATGTTCGAGAACGCCTTGCCACCGTCCCAGTTCTGGCACCACGCGATCGGGTGGTCGCCGTTCATCAGCTGCAGCGGGTTGGTGGCCGCGTTGCCGCTGTTGAGGCTGCGCTGGTAGCTGTCCTCGTTGAGGCTCAGCAGCGTGTGTACGTCGGCCCGCATGTTGCGGTCGAAGTTGTAGAGTTCGTCGACCGTCATCCACCGGGCAGGGAGATGCGCGGTCGCCGGGTGCGTCTTGTCCTCGGTCACCACCTCGGCGTGGATGCAGCTGCCGCACTGGCCGAACCCGTTCTGGCCGTTCGGATGGCTGGTGAAGAACCCACCAGCGAGGTTGCCGTACCACGGCCAGGTGCCGACCTCGAACGAGTCGGCGGCGCCGTGGATGCCGACATAGCCGCCGCCCTGCTTCATGTAGGCCTCGAAGTTCGGCTGCTCGGTGGTCGCATTGAGCGGGCCCGGGTGCCCGACGTTGGACTCGAAGACGATCGTGTCGTACTGCTTGAGCGTGTCGAGGCTCAGGAACGGGCTCGTGGGCAGCGTGACCGTCGGGAGTTGCGGGTCGTAGACGTCGACGTTGAAGTTGTTCGCGATGCCGAGCTTTTGGATCGCGGCCACGGTGTGCGGGATGTGGTCGTGCCGGAAGCCCGTCGTCTTGGAAAAGATGAGGACGTTGTAGTCGGCGTCCGGCTTGTGCGGGAGCGGGGCGAGCACCGGGTCCGGGATGAACTTCGGGCCCTGCGCGGGCTCGGACGTGAGGCCCGTCGCGGGCTCCGGCGCGAGCCGGTCGTTGAGCTGGTCGATCAGGTAACGAGCATCGCCCACGAGTGTGCTGCGGGCCGAGCCGGGCGCGATCCGGCCGGCGATCGTGACGAACCCGTTCAGGACCTGGCTCGCGCGCTTGGCCGA
Organism: Streptomyces sp. PA03-1a; assembly: GCF_033792805.1. Classification (NCBI taxonomy): domain Bacteria; kingdom Bacillati; phylum Actinomycetota; class Actinomycetes; order Kitasatosporales; family Streptomycetaceae; genus Streptomyces; species Streptomyces sp. PA03-1a. The sequence continues at coordinate 26,451 of NZ_JARAVO010000026.1, read as the reverse complement.
ACCGGCGTCGGCGAGCGCCTTCGCCTGGTCGACCTTGGCTTGGAGCGCCTCGCCGACCTCCGCCGAGACGCTGCCGGCGGTCACGAACCGGGTGATCAGCGTGCCGACGTCCGCGAACGAGGTCGTCACGATGAACGTCTGCGTGTACTTCGCGCTGCTGGAAGCAGCGTCGGAGAGATGCACCGCGAGCGTGTGCACGCCGAGCGACAGGTCGGAGGTCTGCACCGGCAACGGCGGGACCAGCTTGCCGTCGAGGTACATGTTCAGCACAGCCACTCCGCCCGAGCCGGGGGCGGGGTCCGTGCGTGTCGGGATGAGCGTGGCGACGTGACCGACGTGGCCGTCGGTGATCGCCGGGTACGATGCAGCCGGCGCGCGCGTGTCGATCCGGACCGAGATCGAGCGGAACGCCGCGACGTTTCCGGCCGTGTCGACCACGCGGTACCGGACGCTGGTGTTGCCCTCCTGCGTGATCACCGCCGACGCCGTGGCCGACGTCGGCGCCCCCTCGACGGGCACGTCGATGTAGGCGGCGCCGCCGTTGAGCGAGTACTGGAACTTGGCGATGCCGACGTCGTCGGTCCCCGACACGTTCAGCGTCACCGGGCCGGTGTACCAGTTGTTCTGGCCGGTCGGCGCAGAGGGCGACAGCGTCGCCACGTTGATCGTCGGCGGTGTCGTTTCCTGTGCCCACGACGGTGTCGCGGGGGTGAGTGCGGCCGCCGTCAGGAAGGCGGCCACTGCCGATGTGCGAATTCTTCTCCGCATGAGTGTCTTCTCTCCTGCCGCTATACAGGCGGGTGCGCTGGGTGCGGATGCCCGTGCCGACGAACCCCGGGGTTCGTCGTCACGGGCGGGTTCGCTAGGTGCCGACGCCCGTACCGACGAACTCGGCCCAGTTCAGGTTGAACAGGTTGCCGCCCGTGGCGCCGGATGTGACCGGGCGGAACACCAGGAACAGCTCATGCGTCCCGGACATCGAGACCGGGAACGTCTGGCTCGTCCAGGTGCCCGTCCCGCCGGTGGACACGAGGTTGGCCGTGGTCAGGATCGGCCCGGTGACCGAGTCCTGACGGACCTCGATTGCCGCCAGCGGCGACCCGGCCGTGCGGCCGTTCGCCGCGTCCGCCGCGCGGAACGTGATCGAATCGATGTTGGTCAGGTTGAACGGGCCGTTGAGCTGGAGCCAGTCGCCCGAGCCCAGGCTGCCGCGGTGCACGCCGGCGCCGCCGTCGGTGTTGGTCGCCGTGTTGGTGCCGGACTGGTTGACGACGAACTCCACCTCCTGGTGCTTCTGGCGTATCTGGTGCTGGCCGGTCGTGGTCAGCTGCGGGACGCCGCCCGGACCGCCGTGGTCGGTGTAGCGCGCCTGGACCACGCCGGAGACGTTGCCGCCGTGTGAGACGTCGTCGGCGTCCGTGTGGAGCACGCCCGAGCAGCCGTTGACGGACTCCTCGGCGTGGCCGTGCGCGTCGTGGCCGAGCACGAACGTCACCTGCACCTCGGAGCAATCCACCGTCCCGTCCTCGGGGTCGGTGACCGTGACCGAGAACGGGATGTCCTCGCCGAACGCGAACGTCCCGCCCTCCACCGGCGTATCGACGACCACCGTCGGGCTCGTGTTGCCCACGGTGATCACGGTGCTGGTCGAGGTTTGCCTGCCGGACGAGTCGAGCACGGTCAGCACGGCCGTGTAGCGGCCGGACTGCGTGTAGGTGTGTGTCGGGTTCGGGTCGGTCTCGATCGCCGAGCCGTCGCCGAAGTTCCACTCGTAGCGGATCGAGTCGCCGGGATCCTCATCCAGCGAGCCGGCGCTGGAGAATTTCACGGTCAGCGGCGCTGAGCCGTCGGTGCGGTCCGTGGTGAGCACGGCCTTCGGCGCGCGCTTGCCCTTGACGTACTCCCACTTGTACATGCCCGCGTCGGGGCTGATGACGTTGAACCCGTTGCCGTAGGTCAGCAGGTAGAACGCGCCGTCAGAACCGAACTGCAAGTCCATCGGGTTGTCGCACTCGAACCGGAACGTGCCTGCCCCGGCGTTCGCACGGCTGCCGCAATCCAGGAAGTTGTTGATCTTCTGGACGTGGTTGGTGCGCTTGTCGAGCTTGACCTCGCGCAGCGTGTCCTGCGTCCACTCGCTGATGATCACCGAGTCGTCGTAGTACGGCGGGAACTTGTGAGGGTTCGGGTTCTTCGGGTCGTAGTGGTACTTCGTGACCCCGTGCGGACCGACGCCGCCGGTGTAGAGCTCGGGGAACAGCCGCGGGCATTCGCTCGTCGAGCCGGGAGCGATCGGGCCCGGGGTCGGCGCGTAGTAGGCCTCGCACGGGGTGCCGAGCGGCGCGCTCGTGTTGTTGTCGCGGTAGGAGTACCAGATGTCCGGGTCGGTGACCGGCGGGACGTCCCTCAGGCCCGGCTCGACCGTCGGACCGCCCTCGATGTTCCACAGCGAGTCGTTGCGCTGTGTCGGCCCGTTGCAGTCGAACTTCTGAGGCGGGTCGTTCAGCGGCGTGCCCGGTGTGGTGGTGCCGGGCGCGAACTCGTGGAAGTTCCACTGGTAGTGCGCGAGGTCGCGCTTGTAGCACGTGGGCCAGCCGTAGTTGGACGGCTTGCGCACGATCTCGTAGCGGCCGGTGCCCGCCGGGCCGTGCGAGCGCTGCGGTGTCTGGGCGTCGGGCGAGTAGTCGCCGATGTAGGCCACGTCGTTCTCGTCGACCTGGATCCGGAACGGGTTGCGGAACCCCATCGCGTAGACTTCCGGCCGCGTTTTGTCTCGCGGCTTGCCCGCGACCAGCGGGAACAGGTTGCCCGGCGGGATCGAGTAGGCGCCCGTGCCGGGGCCGAAGGCGGCCTTGTTGGCGTCGGCGGCGGAGATGTTGCCGTCCTTGACCTTGATCCGCAGCACCTTGCCGCGCAGGTCGTTGGTGTTCAGTGCGGTGCGGCGCGAGTCACCGGTGAGCCGCTGGTACCAGCCGCCTTCCTGCGCCGTGCTGGTGGCGATCGCCGGCGTGGCGGTGCCGCTGAGGCCGGCGCCGTCGGCGGTGATCTGCGGCTGAGCGGACTGCTGCTTGCCGCGGCGGAAGAACACGTTGACGCTCGACGTGTTGACCGGGCCGCCGCTGGTCTGGATCTCGTCCGCCTCGATGTTCGAGAGCGCCTCGAGCGCCGCGTCGATCGCATTGCGATCCGCGTTCCACGCGATCGGCTCCGTCGTCTGGCCCTCGAAGGTCAGCGTGAACGTGCCGCCCGTCGCGTTGGTGACGCGCACGGTCTGCTGCTCGTCGGTCTTCTGCGAGTTGTACGGCCCGTAGCCGCCGGCGTTGATGCCGCCCGCGGGCGTGTCATCGCCGGTGACCATCCAGAGGTTGCCGTGCTTGTCGAAGTCGATGTCGCCCCCGACGTGGCAGCACTCCTGGCGGTTGACCGGCACGCGCATGATCTGCTGCTCGGAGCCCATGTCGAGGTGCGCCGGCGTGCTGTCGGTGGCGTCGACGAACTTGAAGCGGCTGAGCTGGAAATAGCCCACGTACGGATCCCACGCGGTCTTGGACGCTGCCACGTTCGGCGGGGTGGTGTTCGGCGTGATCTGGGTGATGACCGATCCGTCGCTCAGCTTGACGTCGGTGACCTCCTTCGCCGAGTAGTAGAGGTAGACCCACTTGTTGGTCGCGAAGTTGGCGTCGACCGCCGGGCCGTAGAGCCCGTCCTCGCCCGCGGAGTAGATCTGCTGCGTCATCGGCAGGCTCGGATCGGCGAAGTCGGCGACGACCGTGGTGACGCCCGTGGTCGAGTCGTGCATGCGCAGCGAGCCGAGGCGGTCCGTCTGCAGAACGCGGCCGTCCGGCAGCTGGTCGAAGCCGATCGGCTCCTGCAGGTTCGGCGGCGAGCCGATCTTCGTCTGCTGGTAGTTGGCCAGCACGGTGGCGCCGCAATCGCTGTAGGCCGGGTCGGCCTGGCCCGCGGCCCAGCCGATCGCGCCCTTGAGGTGCCTGGTGAGGCCGGGGTCGAAGCTCGCGGCCGTGTTGCCCAGGCCGGTGTAGAAGGAGCGGCCGCCCTGGAAGTCCTTGCACCACGAGACCGGGTGATCGGCGCCCATCGTGCCCCCGGCGATCCCGTCGAGGTCGGCGCCCTGTGGCTGCGGCCCGAACGGGTCCTCGACGACGGTGTCGAGGACGTGTGACACACCGCGCACGTTCTTCTTGAAGTTGTACCACTTGTCGGTCCGCGACCAGATCTGCGGCAGATCCTTGGTCGCGTCGTGGACGCGGTCGGCGACCTTCACGTCACCCGATTGCACGTCGGTCGTGCCGGACGCACGCGTCCCCAGAATGTCGGTCAGGAACGACCAGGACTCGTCGGTCTCGACCGCCGAGCCGACGCCGACGAAGCCGCCGCCGTCGCGGAAGTAGTCCTCGAAGTTCGCGCGTTGCGCGTCCGTGAGCGGGCTCGCGAGACCCGTGTCCAAGAACACCACCGCGCGGTACTGCTTCAGCTTCTTCTCCGTGAAATGGTCGCCCACGTCAGCGGGCCCGGGCGCCACGACCGTGAAATGACCGGGTCTGGCCGCATCCCGGATCGCGGCCAGGCCGGCCGACGACACCGCGTCCTGGGTGCTGCGCACCACGAGCACCTTGAAGCGGGCGTCTGGTGGTGCGGCCTCGGCGGCAGGCGCGGACGGCTGCAGCAGCTCCGGTGCAGCGACGGGAGCGGGCTCAGCCGCCGTGGGGGCCGCAGCGCTCACCGGCGTCGCGAGGAGCGTGAGGAAAGGGGCGAAGAGGGCTAAGGCCATCGTGGTCGCGGTGCGACGTCTCGGGCGTCGTCCTTTTGCTGGCAGGGCTGCGTCGAGCAGCCTGGGCCACGTTCGATGACGTGGTGACATTGAAAAAACCTTCCTGCCTGGGGGATGTCAGGCACGGCGCGAACCGCCGCGCTTATGGCCACTTGGTGGTAGCGGATAGTGCGGTTGCTGGAGGGTGCCGTCTCCAGGTCTGTGGGGCCGTCAGCAAGGTGCCGACCTGGGTGAGTCCGTGATCGCGGTCGGGTCGTCGACGATGTGGTTGATCACCGTGCTCGCCGCGCCACGGGAGGCGGCGCCGAAGCCGAGCGTGCAGGCGACGAATCGGCACTGGGCGGCTGGAGCTGCCACCACGAGCCGTTGCAGCTGATCTTGTGCGTTGGGCAGCAGCCACTGGGCCGGCGAGGCGAAATGGCCTCAGATGACGATCACTCGCGGGTTGAAGAGGTTGGCCAGGATCGAGCCACCGGGTGGCCGACATCGCCAGAGGCCTGGCCTCTGGCGACCGGCGCATGACGATGGCGGTGGCACAGGTCGGCGAGTGGCTCGGGCTTCACCGGGGCAGGTCAGGTGTGGTCATGCCGATGCGGAGTTGATGGACTTCGAGAAGAGCTCCATCATCGCCGCGCCGAATTGCGGCATGTCGGGCCATCCGCGGCAGGAGACGAGGTTGCCGTCCACGACGTCGGGAGCGTCGATGACCGTCGCGCCCGCGTTCTCCATGTCACCGGTGATGGGGGGGAAGCACGCTGTCTTTCGGCCCTTGAGCAGTCCGTACACAGCCGGCACCTGCGCGCCGTGGCATACCAGCGCGATCGGGAGGTTGCGCGCGAAGAAGTGCTCGGTGATGCGCCTGACGTCGGCGTCGACCCGGATCCACTCGGGGGCGCGTCCGCCAGGGATGATGAGGGCGTCATAGCGCTCGACGTCGACCTCGGCCCAGGGCACGTCGACCGGCAGCTTTCGGCCGTTCTTCTCCACGTAGGCGTCGGAGTTGGGGTCGAACTCGTGGATGACCAGCTGAACGTCACGCATCGTCCGTGACGAGACGTCGACGTCCCAGCCGCCCTCCTGAACGCGATAGTAGGGATACATGGTGTCGAGCTCCTCGGCGGCGTCGCCGGTCAGGAGCAGCGCTCTGGGCACCTGCTTCTCCTCGCATCTGAGGCGGGGTGACGTCGATCCAATCCAATCCGATCTGATCCAATTGCGTTAGCATTCCTCGGCCCAGCCCGCCCGTCAAGCCTTTACGCCATACCGTCCGAACCCTTGATTTCGTCGAACAATCGCCGGAACCGCTCGCCGGACAGCAGGATGTGCCGACGCATGGCGTAGGCGGCGGCGTCGGGGTCACGCGAGGCGATCGCGCCCACAACGTCTTCGTGCTCGGCCATCGCCAGGTGAGTGACCTGGGTGTCGTGGAGAAGCCGGAACAGGTGCACGTGCGCGTGCAGGCGAGCGAGCGCTTCGCGGATGAGCTGGTTCTCCGCGCTCAAGGCGATGAGATTGTGAAAAGCGGCGTCGCGGAGCCCGAAGGCGCCATAGGCCATGAGCCCGGTGCCCCCCTCCAGCTCCGCCATCTCCTCCAGCAGTCGCCGCAGGCCGGCCACCTGCTGCAATGATGCGCGTTCGGCGGATCTGCGCGCCGCCGCCGGCTCGAGGAGCAGGCGGAGCTCGAGCATGTCCTCGAATCGCTGACGGGTGATCTGGGGGGGAATGTGATAGCCGGCATGGGGCACACGCACGACCAGGCCCTCGGCCTCCATGCGGTTCAGAGCGTCTCGGATCGGCGTCTGCGAGACCCCCAGCTCTCGCGCCAGGACGTCGATCGTGACGCGGGAACCAGGCTCGATCCGTAGCGACATCAGCTGTCCGAGCAGCGTGTCGTACACCTCGTCGGCAAGCCGGCCACGAGATCTTCCCGGCGGCGTTCCGCCCGTCATGGCCCCACGGCCCCTCGCGATCATCGCTTCGTCGTCCATCGTGACGTGAGGTCCTTTCTTACGTCTTCGCGAACCTGTTGACATCGGTCGCAATGCTGCGGGATGTTGATGCTCCCATTCAGATCGTATAGGAAAGGTGACGGACGCCAGCCCTCCTTCACCCGTCCACCCGTCGCGGAACCGCCCGCCATCGCTCCGCTTTGATCAGTTGGAGCTCCTATGAGCATGCTCGATGTCCTTCTCGGTTCGCCGCCGGGCCGCACAAGGGCCGAGGGACCTGTCGACTGCTTGAAGCCCCATTACCTCGCGGCGTACTCGTGACGCCGGTCTGCGGGTCAGCCCTTGCGGCAGCCGTCGACCCGCCTGAACATCCCCCAGCAATTGCTCGGTGAAGCACGCAGGAAGGCTCCAGAGCTCCCCACCCAGAAGGCAGGCAGGAAGATGCGGCATCCAGAGCGAATAAGACGACTGTCCGTTTCCGGTCGAACGGCGCAGCTGGTGACGGCGGCCGTATTAGTGGCCGCGACCATGGCGGCTTGCGGGCAGGACGACGGCGCGGATTCGAGCGCGCCCAAGGCGCCGGCGACCATCCCGGAGCTCACCAAGGACCCGCTGACCCTCAGCTTCATCTGGTTCGACTGGCCCCCCGCTCACGCTCTGGAAGCCTTCGCCAACGCGGAGTACACCAAGGAGCGGCCGAACGTGACCATCAAGGTCAACACCGTGCCGAACGCGAACTGGCACGACGCGATGTTCACCCAGTTCGCGGCGCACAAGACCGACTTCGACATCCCGATCCTGGACTCGCAGCACATCGGTGAGGCCGTGACGAACGGCAACATCCTCGACATCACCGACTTCGTCAAGAAGAACATCGACGTCAAGGCCTACAACCCGTACCTCCTGGCGGCCTACGGCCAGTTCCCGCAGGCGGAGACCGGGAAGCGCGACGAGAACGCCAGCCTGTACGGACTGCCGCTGCTCGGCGACACCTGGACGATGATCTATCGCAAGGATCTGATCGGCGACAAGCCACCGCAGACCTGGGACGAGATGATCTCAGTCGCCGAGAAGTGCCAGGCGGACAACCCTGGTGTCAGCGGGCTGGCTTTCCACCAGGCCAACGGCTCCGACGCCGCGGCCGTGACCTACAACACGGTCAACGGCGTCTACGGCGGCAACCTCTGGGACGCCAAGACGCACAAGATCGAGGGCGTCCTCAACGACGCGGCGGGCCAGGAGGCGATGGACGTCCTGGTCAACAAGATGAAGCCGCTGACCGCCAAGGGCTCCGGCAACTGGTTCATCGACGAGGTGAACGCGGCGGTCGCCCAGGGCAAGGCATGCATCGCGTTCAACTGGATCGCCGCGAGCGGCGGCCTGCTCGACCCGAAGCAGTCGACGCTCGGCACCACGCGGGAGCAGATCCTCGACAAGCTCGGTTTTGCCACCCTGCCGAGCCAGAAGACGAACCTGGTGCCTCTCGGCGGCATGGGGATGCACGTGTCGGCCTACTCCTCCAAAGCGAACCAGGCGGAGGCCCTGAACTTCATGAAGTGGTTCGAGCGGGCTGACATCCAGAAGAAGTGGGCCGCGGCCGGTGGCGTGCCCGCGCGTACGGACGCCCTGCAGTCGCCCGAGTTCCTCAATGCCGGGCCGTTCAACCAGGTGTACGCCGACTCGGTTCCGCGGATGCGGGACATGTGGAACGTGCCCGAGTACGCGCGCCTCGTCGACATCGAGAACACCAATGTGAACGCGGCTCTCAACGGCACGAAAAAGCCGAAGGATGCGCTCGACGACATCGCCAAGGAGCAGCAGAGCGTGCTCGACTCCGGCAGCGGCAAGGGCGGCGGCGGACTGTGAGTGACCCCGCCCCGCTGACGACCGACCACCCCGAGCAGGTGGCGTCCGCGACGCCGCCTGCACCGGGTCGGTCCCGCCGCTTGAGTGACCGCGGGCTCGCCGTGGCCTTCATCTCCCCCGCGCTGCTGCTGCTGCTCGCGATGTCGGTGTTCCCGTTGCTGTGGGCGTTGTACCTGTCTTTCACCGACTACTCGGCCACCCGCGGGGGGCCGGCCCATTTCGTCTGGTTCGAGAACTACACCGCCATCCTGACTTCGGCGCAGGTCCACACGAGGGCCTTGACGACGTTGATCTACGTGGTCGGCGCGGTCACCCTGCAGACCGTGCTCGGCTTCTCCATCGCCTACCTGATCTCACGGCGCACGCACGGGCGAGGACTGCTGACCACTGCGTTCCTGGTCCCGATGATGCTGTCGCCGGTCGTGGTCGGGCTGTTCTGGCGATTCATGCTCGACGCGCAGTTCGGCGTGATCAACAGCATGCTCGACTCGCTCGGCCTGGGGCAGGTGGAGTGGCTCACCCAGCAGCGAACGGCACTGATCTCCCTGATCGTGGTCGACACCTGGCAATGGACGCCGTTCATCATGCTCATCGCACTCGCGGGCCTCACCGCGGTCCCCAAGTACCTGTACGAGGCCGCCTCGATCGACCGGGCGTCCGAGTGGTTCCGGTTCCGCACCATCACTCTTCCGCTGGTGTGGCCGCTGCTCCTCATCGCTGTGCTGTTCAGGGCCATCGAGGCCTTCCGGCTGTTCGACCTCGTCTACATCCTCACCAGCGGCGGTCCGGGCGTCTCCACCGAGACGTTGTCGTTCCACGTCTACAAGGTCGCGTTCCTGGGCTTCAACACCGGAACCGCCTCGGCGTACGGGATCCTCATGGTCCTCGTCGTCATCGTCCTCACGCAGCTCTACCTGCGCTACTTGAACAAGCTCAAGGAGGACTGATGGCCGTCTCCGTCGACGAGGCCGTGTCCACAGGCCCTGTCCAGGATCACACGCCCCCCGCGCGTCGCTTCGGCGGCCGGGGTCGCTCCGTGCTGGAGGTCGCGCTGCTGACCGTGCTGGCCGTCGTGATGCTCTTTCCGGTGCTGTGGATGATCGAGACGTCCATCAAGGAGAACCGGGACGTCTACGCTATCCCGGCCAAGTTCTTCCACTTCACGGTCACCATGGACCATTTCAAGGACGTGTTCCTCGCCCCCGGCGGCGGTCGCTCGGAGTTGTCCGTCGCGTTCCTCAACTCCCTCCTTGTCGCCGGGGCCTCCACGGTGCTGGCCACCGTGCTGGGGGTCCCGGCGGCCTGGGCCTACTCGCGCTTCGCCGTGAAGGCCAAGAAGGACCAACTGTTCTTCATCCTGTCCACCCGCTTCATGCCGCCTGTGGTGGTCGTGATCCCGATCTTCCTCATGTACCGCCAAGTCGGGCTCATCGACAGCAAGCTCGGCCTGATTCTCATCTACGCCGCCTTCAACGTCCCGTTCACGATCTGGATGATGAAGGGGTTCGTCGACGAGGTGCCCGCAGAATACGAGGATGCCGCCATGCTCGACGGCTACACCCGCTTGCAGGCGTTCCGGCGGTTCACCCTTCCCCTGCTCCTGCCCGGCATCGCCGCCACGGCGGTCTTCGCACTCATCTTCTCGTGGAACGAGTTCGTGTTCGCCATCTTCCTCACCTCCAGCGACGACGTACGGACGGCCCCACCCGCCATCGCCGGGCTCATCGGCGGAACCACCGTGGACTGGGGTCTCGTGGCCGCCGCCTCCCTGGTGTTCGCCCTACCAGTGCTCGTCTTCGCCTACCTGGTGCGCAAGCACCTCGTCGCCGGTGTGACGCTCGGGGCGGTGCGACGCTGATGGCGGGCATCGAGGTGACCACCCTGCACAAGCGCTACCCGGACGGGACGGTCGCAGTCGAGCACGTGGACCTGTCCATCGACGACGGCGAGCTGTTCGTGATGCTCGGCCCTTCGGGCTGCGGCAAGACGACCACGCTGCGGGCCATAGCCGGCCTGGAGCGGCAGACGACGGGCGACATCCGCATCGGCGACACGCTGGTCAACGACCTGCCGCCGGCAGAGCGCGACATCGCCATGGTGTTCCAGTTCTACGCTCTCTACCCGCATCTGAGAACCCGCGACAACCTGGCGTTCCCGCTGCGGGCCGAGGGATTGCCCAAGGCGGAGGTGCGCGAGCGGGTCGACGAGGCCGCCCGGCTGATGCGGCTCGGTTCGCTCCTGGACCGGCGACCGCACCGGCTGTCCGGCGGGGAGCAGCAGCGCGTCGCGCTTGCTCGCGCCCTGGTGCGACGACCGCGCGCCTTCCTCATGGACGAACCCCTCACCAATCTGGACGCGGAGCTGAGGGCGGACATGCGCACGGAGATCAAGCACCTGCAGGGGGGACTGGGGACGACGATGGTCTACGTCACCCACGACCAAGTCGAGGCGATGTCGCTCGGCCACAGAATCGCCATCCTCAACAAGGGCCGCGTCGAGCAGATCGGCACGCCGCTGGAGGTCTACGACCGTCCGGCGAGTCTCTTCTGTGCCGCATTCATCGGCTCCCCGCCGATGAACCTGATCGAGGTGGAGCTGGCCGACGGGAAGCTGCGCAGTCAGGGCGGACTGGTCCTCACGCCACCGCCAGGCCTGCCGCGCGACCGTCGCCTGGTCGCAGGCGTCCGGCCGGAGGCGCTGGAGGTCACGGAACCAGGGGCGGAGCGTTCGGCCCCGGCCCGCGTGGTCTCGGCGGAGTGGCTGGGAGACGAAATCATCTGCGTGGTCGACCACGGTGGCCGGCGCGACGTACGGGTTCGGATGCCACCGACTGTCCGTTTCGCCGCTGGCGCGCCGGTCGGGCTGCGGCACACCGGCGGGCCCCCGCCGGTCTACGACGTGCGCACGGAAGAGCTGGTGGCCTGATGGGAACCGTGGCAGTGCACGGGCTGCGCAAGTCCTTCGGCAAGGTCCAGGCCCTGGACGGGGTGACGCTGGACGTGCCGGACGGCTCGTTCTTCGTGGTGCTCGGGCCCTCCGGGGCAGGCAAGACGACGACCCTGCGAGCGATCGCCGGCCTTGAGAGGCTTGACGCCGGGTCGGTGCATCTGGACGGGAGGGACGCGACCGGTGACTCCCCGGCCGCACGCGACCTGGCAATGGTCTTCCAGAGCTACGCCCTCTACCCGCGACTCACGGCGTACGAGAACATCGCTTCGCCGCTGCGGGCACGCCGCTGTTCTTCGAGCGAGATCGCCGCTGCCGTCGAGCGGATGTCGAGCCTGCTGCACATCGAACGTCTGCTGCAGCGTCGTCCCGCGCAGCTGTCGGGCGGTGAGATGCAGCGTGTCGCGCTGGCGCGGGCGCTGGTCCGTCGCCCGCGCGCGTTTCTCATGGACGAGCCGCTGACGAACCTCGACCTCAAGCTCCGCGTCGAGATGCGCACCGAGCTCACCCGCATCCACCGGAGTCTCGGGGGAACCTTCGTCCACGTGACCAACGACCAGGTCGAGGCCCTGTCCATGGCCGACCAGGTGGCGGTCCTCAAGGAGGGGAAGGTGCAACAGGTCGGAACGCCGACCCAGGTGTACGAGCGACCAGCCAACCAGTGGGTCGCAGGCTTCGTCGGGAGCCCGTCGATCAGCCTCCTCCCCTGCCGCGCCGAGGGGGATCGTCTGGTCGGGGCGGAAGGCTGGACGCTGCCGCGGCCCCGCTGGACCACGGCTGAGGACGGTCGTCCGCTGCTGCTGGGCCTGCGGGCAGAAGACTTGTCCATCGAGCAGCGTGGGGACGCGTCGTTGTCGGGTGAGCTCTACGGCCTTGAGCCGCTCGGTGACAGAACCGTGGTCGACGTCCGAGTGGGGACGGAGATCCTCAAGGTCAAGGCACGACCCACCGTCACGGGTACGCCGGGCGAACGGCTGCTTGTCACGGTCGACCTGGACCGCGCGCACCTGTTCGATGCGGGCACCGGGCTGGCGCTGTCCGAGGCCGGGCGGTAACCGGGCAGGGCGGCGACGTCGACATGCGCCCGTGAGCACGCCTTGATGACGCCGAAGCAGCCCTGGCCCGAGAAGGCGATCGGAGGCGCGGGGCGTCGCCCTGCAACCAGGGCCACGTTCGACCCGCTCGGCAACCTCGACCCCGACGAGGTCGTGTGACCGCTTCGTCCACGCGCGTGGCGCGATCGCCGATGTCACGCCGGACATCACCAAGAACATCACAGGAGGCGACGCAATGAGTGACCCGATGGATGTCCTGGCCCCCGAGCACCGGCGGCTCCGGATTGGCGACGTCTGGCGCGACGCCGCCGGCGGAGCCACCTTTGTCGTCGAGGACCCGGCCACCGGCAAGACCATCGCCGAGGTGGCGGGCGCCGGCGTCGTCGACGGGCTCGCCGCTCTGGACGCGGCGAGCAAGGCAATGGCTGAGTGGGCGGCGACCCCGCCGCGAAAGCGGTCAGAGTTGTTGACCGCGACGTACCGGGCACTGACCGAGCGATCCGAGGAAGTCGCCCGGCTGATAACGCTCGAGATGGGCAAGCCGCTCGCCGAGGCTCGGGGAGAGGTGGCCTACGGTGCCGAGTTCTTCCGTTGGTTCGCCGAGGAGGCGGTGCGCGTCGAGGGGCGCTACAACGTCGCTCCCGCTGGTGGATATCGCATCCTCACCGTGCCGAAGCCGGTCGGACCGTGCGTCTTCGTGACGCCCTGGAACTTTCCGTTGGCCATGGGCGCCCGCAAGATCGCTCCTGCGCTGGCGGCGGGCTGCACGACGATCACCAAGCCGGCAGCCCGGACGCCACTCACCATGCTGTTCCTGGCCCGCATCATGGAGGAGGTCGGCGTTCCCCCGGGCGTTGTCAACGTCGTGACAACCGAGCGTTCCGGCGAGGTGGTCTCAGCACTGCTGGCCGACCGTCGGACCCGCAAGCTTTCGTTCACCGGGTCGACCGAGGTCGGGCGCGTGCTGTTACGACAGGCGGCGGACAACGTGCTGCGCACCTCCATGGAACTGGGCGGCAACGCGGCCTTGATCGTGTGTGCCGACGCGGACCTGGACGCCGCGCTCGACGGTGCCATGGTGGCCAAGATGCGCAACATCGGGGAGTCCTGCATCGCGGCGAACCGAATCTACGTCGAGGAGCCGGTGCGCGAGGAGTTCACGGCGCGCTTCGCCCAGCGGATGGGCGCGCTCTCGGTGGGCCATGGTCTCGACGACGGCGTGGACGTCGGGGCGTTGATCGACGAGGCCTCGGTCACCGAGATCGACGAGCTCGTCGCCGACGCGGTCAATCGCGGCGCCCGCGTCCTGGTGGGCGGCGAGCGTCCGGATGGGCCAGGCCATTTCTACCCGCCTACGGTCATCGTCGACGTGCCCGAAGACGCGCGGATACTGCAGGCGGAAATCTTCGGCCCGGTGGCGCCGATCATCTCGTTCACGTCCGACGACGAGGTCATGGCGAAGGCCAACGACACCGAGCACGGCCTGGCCGGATACGTCTTCACCCGTGACCTCCAACGGGCGCTCCGGTTCACCGAGGGGCTGGACACCGGGATGGTCGGCATCAACCGCGGTCTGATCTCGGACCCGTCAGCTCCGTTCGGAGGCGTGAAGCAGTCCGGGATCGGCAAGGAGGGGTCGCACGAGGGCATCCTTGAGTACCTCGACGTCACCTACGCGGCGATCGACCTACCGTGACCGGTTTGCTGCTCCGGGTGCCCGGCGAGGATCAACGCGCCCTGTGCACACATGACCTGACCGGCCTCCACGCGTGGGGCGGGAGCCGGGCCATGGCCGGCACGAATCCGTTGGCACCCGGGGACGCCGTCGACTCCGCCGGTGTGCGCGCCACAGACGCGGCCGCGGCGGTGGATGGGGCGATCAGCCCTTTCGGTGGTCCCAAAGGCTACGCCCTCGGGCTCATGATCGAGGTGCTGGTCGCGACCTTGACTCGTACCGCCCTTGGCGACGATGTCCGCGGGACCCCGACTGACCCGCCCGCCAGGGGCGACGTCTTCATCGCGATGCACCCGAGGGTGCCCGGGCACGACCGAGTCCGGGAGCCCGGCGCGCGCCTGCGCCATCCGGCAGCCGACGCCGTCCCGGTCTCGCAGGTGAACTGGACGTCCGCCCAGCACATCACCGCCGACGTTCCAGAGAGGCACTGACATGCTTGAGACCGTCCGCGGACCACGCCAGCTGATAGTGGGCGAAGGGGTCGCGCAGAACATCCCACGAGTGGTGGCCGAGTGTGGCTCGCGAGTCCTCATCGTGACCGACCGCGTTCTTCTGGGGCAGCCGGGCGTGGCCGAGATCGTGGCCGCCGTGCGGGAGAAGGTCGAAGTCGTCGGGGTGTTTGCCGACGCGACTCCGGACGTGCCGCTCGCCGATGTCGCCCTGGCCGTCTCGGTCGCCGCAGAGGTGGACGCCGACGTAATCCTCGCCATCGGGGGTGGCACGGTGATCGACCTCGCCAAAATCGTCGGCGTCATCCGGCGCCACGGTGGGACGCCGCGCGACTTCTACGGCGAGTCGAAGGTGCCGGGGCCGACGATTCCTCTCGTCGCGGTCCCGACGACGTCAGGCACCGGCTCCGAGCTCACGCCCGTCTCGGTGTTGACCGACCCGGACCGCGAGCTGAAGGTGGGGGTCTCCAGCGTCCACATCGTGCCCGACTTCGCCATCGTCGACCCCGAGCTCACCTACACCTGCCCTGCGACCGTCACTGCCCACTCCGGCATCGACGCGTTTTGTCACGCGGTGGAGAGCTACACCGCGCGACCCCGGGCCCACGGGCCGCGCGACCCGGTGGAGCAGGTCTTCCTCGGCCGCAACCCGATCACCGATCACTACGCGCTCCTGGCCGCGAAGCGGATCGCCCGCAGCTTGCCCCATGTCGTCAGGGACGGAGGCGACAAGGACGCGCGCGCGGACATGTCCTATGGGTCCATGCTGGCCGGGCTCGCATTTTCCCACGCAGGCAACGCGGCTCCGCACGCCCTCCAGTACCCCATCGGCGCAGCCACCCACACACCGCACGGCCTGGGCGTCGGGCTGCTGCTGCCCTACGCGCTGGACGCGGCCAGGGATGCCATCGTCGACCGGTTGACCATCCTCGCCGGGGTGTGCGGGCTCGACGTGACCGACGCCTCGGATGCCGAGGCCGCAGATACGTTCCTCACCTGGCTCGACGGGCTCCTTGCCGACATCGGCATCCCTGCCACCTTGGCGGACATCGGCGTGGCACGCGCCGACCTCCCGCGCTTCGCGGAGATGGCCAGTGGCGTCACCCGCTTGATCCAGAACCATCCAGGCCCGACCGACACCGCCAGTCTGACCGCGATCCTCGAAGCGGCCTGGATCGGGGACCGGACCCGACACGTCCTGACTCCGGAGCAGAGATAGTGACGGGCCTTTCACATGACGGCGAGTTCCCTGCCCCACCCTGGGTATCGGAATGGTCGGCTACGACTCAGCCAGCACTCCAGCAGGATTTCGCTGTCTGACCTGGTCTTTCGCCGGGTGGCGGGAGTGTAACGGGACTTCGATCGTGCGGGGGCGGTCTCACGGAGACCGCCCCTCGATCGTGCGACAACGCCGCAGGTAGTGACAGCGGCGGGCGACTGCCTGGCGTCGGCGGCGCCAGTTCGACCAGCTCAGCGCGTGGTGTCGTCCGCGGTGTCGGCTCAGGTGCGGGGGCCGGGCACGACAAGCTGCCAGGAGTCACCGAACCTCCGCCACTGTGAGCCCGATGAGCCCGGGTGTCTCACCTGTTCCGCCCCCTTTTCCCAGGGCTGGTGTGCCGTGACGGCCAGGAAAGCGTGCGCGAGCATGGTCAGAGTGATGTGCCGGTACCAGCCCACGTAGCGACGGACTTCGTACTGGTCCAGGCCGCACTCGTTCTTCGCGGCCTGGAAGCACTCCTCGATCGCCCAGCGTGCCCCGGCGACCCGCACCAGCTCCTGGACGGTGACGTGAAGGGGTGCGTAGGCGAGGTAGTAGGCGATCTCGTCGGGCTTGCTGATGCTGCGCCGGGCCAGTGCCCACCGCATCCGGTGAGGGACCTCGCCCTGATAGTCGAACTCGGCGACGGCCGGCAGCCGCGCCGCTGCCCAGTGGTAGAGGCGGGGCCCCTTCGCGCCGTCGCCGCATGAGATCTTCTCCCACGCTTCGTCCGGGGCCCGCCCGAACAGAACCTCGATCCGTGAACAGACCACGCTGAACTGGGACTTGGGCACGGCCAGCATGTAGCCGACACCCGACTGATCCAGCAGCCGGCGGAATCGGTTGTCCTGACCGTAGGCGGAATCCGCGGTGACCCAGGGAATGGGCAGCGGCGAGGCGAGGGCCCGCAGCGCCATGTGCCGAGCCAGTTCGCCCTTGGTGCCGAACTCCCGCTCGTCGGGGCCCCTTGCCGCGCGGCAGCGTTCCCGGTCCTCGGTCCAGGACTTCGGGAGGTAGAACTCTCGGTCGACCAGAGCCCTGCCGCGGGTGGTGGCGTAGGCGGCGAAGACGCCGATCTGGCAGTTCTCGGTGCGGCCTGCGGTTCCGGAGTGCTGGCGCTGGACCCCGGCTGAGGTGGTGCCCTTCTTGATGAACCCGGTGTCGTCGCTGATCAGGACACCGTCGCCCTCGCCGAGCCTGTCGGCGACGTATTCCTGCAGGTCGTCGCGGATGTCGTCGGGCTCCCACTTCGATCCGGCGAGGAGGTGTTGCAGGCCGTCAGGGGTGGGATGGAGTGGCCGGCCTGTTCGGCCAGCTGCCAGCTGTTCTTGCGGGCTACCGGGGCGAGCAGCCCGCGTACGTAGTCACGCATGCGGCGGCGGAGCTCGACTCGGTCGAAGCGGTGCCCGATGGTCAGGAAGAGGTCATCCAGTTCGAGGTCCCATTGCGCGGCGGCAGACTCGGTGATCACCCTCGGAGGCTGCCCCGCTGGTGTCACTACCGGCGGCGTTGTCGCACGATCGAGGGGCGGTCTCCGTGAGACCGCTCCCGCACGATCGAAGTCCCGCTACACTCCCGCCGCCCAGCGAAAGACCAGGTCAGACAGCGAAATCCTGCTGGAGTACTAGTTCTAGGGCCGCGCCGCCTCGCGGATCGTACGCGGCGCCGCTCCCAGTTCGCGGCGGCAGGTCTTGTTGAAGGCCTGGAGGTCCGGGATGCCGACCGCCGCCGCCACCGCCGGGATCGGCATCGTCGAGGCCTGGAGCAGATGCCGGGCGCGCTCCATACGGCGGCGGCGGATATAGGACACCACCGTGTCGGCCGTGCCCGTGCGGAACAGACGGGTGAGGTGGTTGTGCGAGATCCCCGCCGCCCGGGCGATCCCCGGCACCGGCAGCGGTCCCGCCAGCCCCTGTTCGATGTACGCGAACGCCGCCGCCAGCGCCGGATGCGACTGCCCCGCCGCCTCCTGGCCGCCGCCGAGCTGCGCCGTGTGCCACAGCACCGTCCACACCTCCGCAGCCGCCCGCGCCGGCGACACCGGCATCGCGGCCACCGCGTGCCGCAGCAGAGCGGTGAGCACCGGGGCCTCCGCGCCCGCGTTCTGCATCACCGGCACGGTCCGCCGCTCACCGCGGCCGGGCAGCGCGAAGTGCGCGTACAGATGCTCGTTCCGGCGCGACTCGTAGTGGAAGTGCACCTCTACATCCGGCGGCACCAGGCTCACGTGCCCGGGCCGGATGGGATACCGGCCGCCGCCGAAGGCCAGCTCGCCGGAGTAGGTATACAGGTGCAGCTGCCACAGGCCGGGAAGCCGGAAGACGTCGTGCGAGCCGAGGGTGCCGTGCATGCCGACGCCCGCGTTCACCGCCCGCGGCGGTTCGTCCAGCGGCAGCACCACATGACCGGTCATGGTGAGAAATTACCAGTAGTCGATGAATAGAGCACACGACAGGCGAGCAGGCCCTTTCTAGGCTTGCCGTATGTCAACCAGCAAGCAGCTACTGAACTCGGCCCAGGTGGCGAGCTTCGTCGCACACGGCTCGCTCCGCCTGGACGCCGTCGTACCGCCGGAGATGAACGAGCAGGCCATCGGCGTCTTCGACGCCGGGATCCCCGAGGTGCCGTTCGGCACCCCCGTGGACAAGGCCTTCCCCGAGGGGTCCTTCGCCCGCCGGCTGATCGAGCTCCCGGCCGTCGCCGGCGCCCTGGAGAGCCTCGTCGGCCCGGGCCCCACCGTCGACCACCACTTCGTCCACGTCCGCGAACCGCACGGCGGCGAGGCCCAGCCCCTGCACGCCGACGCCGTCATCGACATCCGGCCCGACGCGTTCGACGTCCAGCTCATGTACTACCCGCAGGACGTCACTACCGAGATGGGCGGCACCCTCAGCGTCCCCGGCAGCCATCTGCGCCGCACCAACGAGTCCGACACCGGCCGCTACCAGAACCTCCGCGGCCAGACCCGCCTCACTTGCCCGGCCGGCACGGTCGTGCTGCTGCACCATGGCATCTGGCACGGCGGCCGGCGCAACGACAGCGACATCCTGCGCTACATGTTCAAGATCCGCTTCAACCCGACCGTCCCCCAGGTCCGCCTCTGGGACACCTCCGACCTGGACGACCCCGCCGTCGCCAGGGAACTCAGCCGCACCTTCCCCTGGTACGAGCTCGCCACCGGCCGCCTGGAAATCTACAACCGGGTGAAACTCTGGCGCGCCCTGACCGGCGACGACACCTTCGACATCGACTACTGGGCAACCCGCGTCACCAACCGGCCCACCCTCCGGAGCCACGCATGAAGCAGCAGGTCCTGGTCCTCTATCTGGCCAACTCGGCGCTCGACTCCGAGGTGGTGGGCTGGTCGCAGTACGACGGCACGGGCCACACCAGCCCGACCACCGGCGACAGCGACGAACCGCCGTACGAGACGGGCGTCGCGGCGCTCCAGGACGGCTGGCGACTGTTCCAGGCCGCGCAGCTGATCCCGCCGTACCCGGGCGCGGAGTACGACACGTCGTTCCTGAAGCACGAGTTCTTCTTCGAGAAGCTCCAGGGCTGAACGCGTAGGGGGCGCCCTCCGCGGAGGGTGCCCCCTACGCGTGTGGCGGCCCTGCGCTACGGACCACGCTGTACGGCCGGCATCGGGCTGCGGGCGCGGGGGCTTCGATCAGGGTAAGCCTGTTCCTGGCTTGCCCTTGCCGAAGGCGGGGCTGGGCTTGGGCATGGCCGTCTTCAGCAGCAGTAGCGCAGTCTCGGGGAGGTGCAGCTGGAGCCGTGCGCCAACGTAGCCGCCGAGCCGAACTGAAGGGCCGTTGGTACCGCGGTGCGCCGTCAGTGTGTGCCGGGTGTGTGACGGGAGGGGTACGGCTGTGCCACGTGATCGTCAACCGGGTGTTGTGTCATGCCGGTCACCGCTTAGCATCTCGGCGGAGCATGGTGAATGGTGATCCCGGGGGGCTTGCGGTCGTGAGCAGGGAAGCGGTGCGCCTGGTCTGCGCTGTCGCGGTGAGCGGCTTGGTGCTCGCCGGCTGTACCTCCGGTGGGGGCGGGCCGAGAGTACCGACGTCTGCGAAGAAGGCGGCTGCCACTGCGGTTGCTGGCCCGTCGGCGACCACTGTCGTGGACTCCGACCCTGCCGCACTGCCGAAGACAACCGCTCAGGCTACCGCGCTGATCCGGGGCGTCATCCCGGACGCCGCTGCCTTCGGCCCCGGCGCCGTCCGCCGGACCCCCTACGAGAGCGACCCGCGGCGCTGGCCGGTTCTCGGCGACGGCTGTGTCTGGCAGCAGCAGGCGCTCCCGAAGGACGTCCTGGCCACTTTGACCCGCTCCTATGAGATACCGGCGAGCGGTGCCAAGGGTCCGCTCCGCCTGAGTGCCGTCGTCACGGTGCACCGCAATCCCGCGCAGGCCGACTGGGAGAACGCCGGGGTCCTTGAGGAGATGATGCGCTGTCCCACGCAGCGGCTGCGCTCGGACGAGGTGATCACGTCCCTCAACGACGTCCCGAACTCCCTCGGTGATTCGGGCAACGCATATGCCGATGACACTCTCACCGAGCTCGGCGCCTACACGGGCGCCGACGTTGGCGGCCCCCACCCGTACATCTGGGAGCAGACGCGCATCGGCCAGTTCACGCTTGCGGTATCCGCCAAGGGTGCCAAGGGCTGGTCCCGGGCTGACCTGTTCGACCGGTTGCGGGATCCGCAGGTCGGCATGCGGGCCCGGCTCAGAGCCGCGATCGAACGCGACACACCGGAGCCCAGCAGTACGAAGGGCGATCGTTGATGATCGAGAAGCTCACCCTCACCGATCCGGCGCACATCGGCGGTCACCGTCTGCTCGCCCGGCTCGGTGCCGGCGGGATGGGCGTGGTGTATCTCGGGCGTGCCGAGTCGGGGGAGTTGGCCGCCGTCAAGGTGATCCTGCCCGAGTACGCCGACCAGGCCGAGTTCCGCGCGCGCTTCCGCCGTGAGGTCGCCGCCGCCCGGCGTGTGGACAGCCCCTGGGCCGTGCCGGTCACCGGCGCCGACCCGGACGCGGCCGCGCCCTGGCTCGCCACCGCGTTCGTGTCTGGCCCCTCGCTCGCCGAGGCTGTCGCCACCTGCGGTCCGCTGCCGTGGCGCGGTGTGCGCGTGCTGGGCCGGATGCTGGCCCGTGCCCTGACCGCCGTACACGACGCGGGACTCGTCCACCGCGATGTCAAGCCCGGTAATGTGCTGCTCGCTGTCGACGGCCCGCGCCTCATCGACTTCGGCATCGCCCGCGCCACTGAGGAGACGGCACTTACCTCGGCCGACATGATCGTCGGCACACCCGGCTTCCTCGCCCCGGAGCAGGCCCGGGCACAGCCTGCCTCGCCTGCCAGTGATGTCTTCTCCCTCGGCTGTCTCCTGTCCTACGCGGCCACCGGCCGCCTGCCCTTCGGCACCGGTGCCGTGGACGCCCTCCTGTACCGCACCGTGCATGACGAGCCCGACCTCGACGGTGTCCCCGACGACATCCGCGCCTTGCTGGTGCGCTGCCTCGCCAAGGATCCGGCCGCCCGGCCCACCGCCCGCCAGGTGGACGAGGCGCTGGTGGAGGACACGCCCCACGACACCGTCGACTGGCTGCCCGACCCCGTCGTACGACTCATCGCGGACCGCTCCGCCGCGATGCTCGCCCTGCCGGATATCGAGGCGACGGCCCTCGATGGGAGGGCGGACGAACAGCCGACGGAAGTTCTCCCGCCACCTTCCACCAGCCGCCGCCGTTTCCTCCTGCTGAGCGGCGGCGCGGCCCTGCTCGCGGCCGGTGGCGGTGCTGCCCTGTGGGCCGCGCAGCGCGACGACGCTACCGCCTCGTCCGTCGCCCGCCGCTGGGTCCTCGGTGTCCAGGCCGACCTGACGGGCCCGCAGAAAGCCATCGGCCAGGCTCAGGAACGCGGCGTCCGGCTGGCTGTCGAGCAGTTCAACTCCCGCAAGGACAAGCCCTTCATGCTCGTCCTCAAGACGGTTGACGACCGGGGCGACGCGACTCGTGCCGCCAAGGTGGCCCGCACCCTCGCCGCCGACCGCGACCTGCTCGCCGTCATCGGCTCGACCGGCGACACGACCACCGGGGCGAGCCTCGACAGCTACGACGCACAGCTCGTCCCCCAGATCACGGCGTCGTCCGCGCAGTCCGAGTACGGCACCGCGGAGCCCGGTCGCTTCCTCCAGGCCGTCCCCGGCTACACCAGCCTGCCCGGCACGGCGGCCTACTCCCTGCACACCCAGGGCGCCCGGCGCGTGAGTGTGCTGATCGACCGCGACGGCGGCATCCCGGCCTGGCAGCTCGGCCGGACGATGTTCCAGTACCTCGGGGTTCTCAAGATCGCCGGCCAGCCGCGGGTCGTACCGCGGCTGGCCGAGACCCTCGCCCCGGTGGTCGCGGAGATGGTCGCACACCAGATGGACGGCTTCGTCTACATGGGCACTCCGGCCCGCGGCGCGGCCGTCGCACGCGCCCTCGCGCAGACGGGCTTCAGCGGCATACGCGTGCTCGGCTACCCGGCCGCCGGACCGGAGTTCCTGACCGTCGCGGGCAGCGCCGCCGACGGCTGGCAGATCTTCGCCCCGTACATCGACCCTTCGGCCGCCCCCGTCCGCGCTTTCGCCACCGCCTACCGAAAGCGCTACGGCTCCGCACCCCCCTATTGGGCGGCCGAGGCGTACGACGTGGCCCGCATGGTCATCACCCGCCTCACCGAGGCAGGCGGCCGGCCCTCCGGGAACCGGCTGTACGACCTGCTGCAGAAGGGCGCGTACAAGGGACTCGTCCGGACGTATGCGTTCGACAAGGACTACCGGTGGTGGCTCAAGAGCTCTGACGTCTTCCGCTACGAGGTGAAGGATGGCCGGTACTCCTACGCGGGCAAGGTCGGCATCTGATGCAGCCCCTGACTGCTGACGACCCCGAGGACATCGGCGGGCACCGGCTACTGGCCCGGCTTGGCGCGGGGGGCATGGGCGTCGTCTACCTCGCCCGCGCGACAGGCGGGGCGCTCGTCGCCCTCAAGACGATCCGCGCCGAACACGCGGCGGGCCCGGCCTTCCGCATCCGATTCCGGCGCGAGGTGACGGCGGTCCGCGGCCTGACCGGGCCCTGGCTGGTGCCGATCGTAGCCGCCGACACCCAGGCCAGGGAGCCGTGGCTGGCCACGCAGTTCATCCCCGGACCCTCACTGGTGGAGGCGGTTGACGGCTTCGGCGCGCTGCCCGTCGCTGCCGTACGGACTCTGGGATGCCGGCTGGCCGATGCGCTCACCGCCGTCCACGCGGCGGGAGTTGTGCACCGCGATGTGAAACCGGGCAAGTCCTGCTCGCCCTGGACGGTCCACGCCTCATTGACTTCGGCATCGCCCACGCTGCGGGCACCACCGCCCTCACCGCACCCGGCGCCGTCATGGGCACGCCCGGCTTCCTCGCGCCGGAACAGGCACAGGCCCGCGCCGGGGAGGTCGGCCCGCCCAGCGATGTCTTCTCGCTGGGCTGCGTCCTGGCGTACACGGCCTCGGGCCGGCGCCCGTTCGGCACTGGATATGCGGCGGGCGTCCTGTTCCGTACGGTGCATGAGGAGCCGGACCTGGCGGACGTCCCCGGCCAGCTCCAGGCTCTGATCGGGGCCTGTCTGGCCAAGGACCCCACCAGCCGGCCGACGGCCGCCGAGGTCGCGGCGGCGCTCGGTGACCCGCGGGCCTTACTCGCGCGGGAAATGCCCGAGGCACCAAGGGCGCACTGGCTGCCGCCCGCGGTCCTGCAGGTGGTCGCCGAACGCTCCGCACGAGCGCTGGACGTGCCCACCCCCCAGCGCCCCCCCACGGCATCCGATGGGCGACGACCCGGCCGCCGACCCGGCGTCGTCGCCCGCGAAGGACGCCCGCTCTCCGACCCGACGGCGCGTGCTGCTGATGGGGAGCGCGGCGGCCTCCGTGGTCGCCGCCGGCGGCGGGGCCGCCGCCTATCTGGCTGCTGGCAGAAGGGGCACAGAGGGCTCGGGCGGCGCCCTTCCCGTATACACCCTCGGCTTCCAGGCCGACCTCAGCGGCGCAAACAAGGCGGAGGGCGTGGCGCAGGAACGGGGGGCGAGGCTTGCCGTGGAGCAGCACAACGCGCGTGCTGGCATCACGTTCCGCCTCGCCCTCGACACGGTCGACGACCGGGGCGAGGAGACCGGCGCGAAGCAGGCGGCCCGGCGCTTCACGGAGGCCAAGGTGAGTGCGGTCCTCGGACCCAACACGGTCACCGCGGCGCTCGCCGCCGGCCCGCTCTACCAGAACGCCGGCACGGCCATGGTCCTGATCTCCCTCGACGACGACAGACTCACACCGTCCAAACTCCGCACTCTGCGCGTCACCCGAGCACCCGAGTCCTACCTGGCGCTGCCGCTGGCCGCTTATCTGACCGCCGTACGACCGGTCGACCGCACCGCCGTCATCGACGACCGGGCGGCGGGCCGCACGGGATCGGACCTCACCAACGCGATCTCGCAGACGCCGCCCCATGAGGGCAGGACCAGCGTCCACCCCGTGGCGGCCGACAGCGACAACTTCGCTCCCGCCGTCCACGCCGCCCTCGCCGCCGAAGCGCAGGCGGTCGTCTTCAGCGGCACATCGCCCGAGCGCGCCGCACGCTGCGCCCGCGCACTAGCCGACGCGGGCTTCACTGGACCGTGCCTTGGCACCTGGCACATCATGCGCCCGGCCTTCCTCCAGCAAGCCGGTACTGCGGGCCAGGACTGGTTGTTCGGCACCCCGTTCACCGACCCCGGCAGCGTGTCACGCACCTTCCAGACCGCCTACCGCGCTAGTTTCGGCACGGCACCCGGGCGCTGGTCCCCGGAGGCGTACGACGCCGTGGGACTGGTCGCACGCACCCTGGAGAGACTGGGCAAGACGGCCGACGTCGGACCGGGGGCCGTGGCCCAACACCTGTTCGACGTCAACCACCAGGGACTCGCCAAGACCCTCCGCTTCACCTCCGACGACACCCACAGCCTCGATCCGAACCGGGGCGCGTTGTACTTCCTGTTCCAGGCGAAGGGGAACGCCTTCCACTTCCTGGGACGCTACGACCAGGTCAAGTAAGCCCGAACAGACCTGAACAAGGCCGTTGGGCCGCCGCTGCCCCGCCATTGACCATGACGATCCTCGGAGTTGGGCAGGGCAGCGTGCGGTCAGCGGGATGCGGGGTCGCAAGGAGCTCTTCGGGATCGGGCCTGACGGTAGAGCAACAGCTGGTCGGGGGCGCATGATGGAGGCGCCCGTCCCGTCACAAGCGAGGTGCATCGTCCCGATGAAACGCAGGACCGGAATCTTCCTGGCGGGCCTGGCCTGCGTGGGCGGCGCCGTCGCCGGCGCGGGCCTGCTGCACAACCGCCGGCCTGATCGCCGGGAACGCCTCCACGTCACGATCTTCAGCGAACCCGGCTACATGGGCCGCAACCAGACGCTGACCTGGACCGGCGGCGAGCGTGAAGTGGTCCCGCTCACCCGGGTACAGCTGCCGAGCATCGGCTCGATCAGGCTGGAGCGGCTGGTGTACCGCTTCCAGCCCGAGGTCCGGCTCCCGAACATGTACATCCTGTGGCACGCCCTCACCGAGCGCCCGGACCGCACGGACCCCGAGGACGGCGTGGCCAGCTTCATCGCCATGCACCAGCTCGCCGGCATGTTCTCGGTGGGTCTGTGGGAGCCGGTCTGGGAGTCCGAGGCGCGATCGGGGGTGCGGCTCTGGGCCGGGCGTCCCGGCCATCTGCTGCCCGCGCACGACGAGGGGGACCCTTCCGGGAAGGCGGCCTCCGGCAAGGTGGCGGCTTCCAGTGAGGCGGCCGTTCCCGGCACCCGGCCCTGGCACGACGTCCTGGCCAATACGCCAGACCTCGGCTCCTGGAGCACCCGCACCCGCTACCTCGAACTCGGCTACCACGACGCGCGCGGCCCTGGCAGCTGACCGGCCGCCTGCCTGACTGCCCCCGGCCGCCCCGTCAGTGGGCGGTCAGCTTGTTCCGTGGCGGTGGGTGGGGTTGTCGGTTTCGTTGGTGGGGCGGTCGATGAGGATGGCTGCTACGTCGTCGGCCAGGTGGCCTTCGGTGTGGTGGAGCAGCCGCTGGTGTAGTTGGTCGAGGAACGCCTTAGGCGTGCACGTGTGGAGCGCTTGCACGGCTTCGGGCAGGGCGAAGAAGTCGTTGTTACGGTTGCGGGCTTCGATGACGCCGTCGGTGTAGAGCAGCAGGCGGTCGCCGGGGAGGAACGGATGGCTTTCGGGTTTGGGCGGGGGGCCGGTGTAGAGGTCTTCCAGGCCGAAGGGCGGCAGCGGGCAGGACGGCGTCAGGGCTTGCACTGTGCCCTGGTGGAGCAGCAGCGGCGGCGGGTGGCCA
>NZ_JARAVO010000269.1:0-12157 GCF_033792805.1 Streptomyces sp. PA03-1a | reverse complement strand
GACGGGGACCGATGTCACGTGCTGCGCACCTCCGCGGGATAGGACGAACGGCGTTCGTCTTGAACGAACAGTGTTCTAGAAGACGAACAGTGTTCGTGTCAAGTACGCTGTTCGTGTTCCGCTCCCGGAGGTGCGCAGCACGTGACATCGGTCCCCGTCCCGCCCTGGCGCGCCGAGCGCAAGAAGGCCCCCCGCCGCAGCCTCAGCCGCGAGGCGATCGTCAGCGCGGCCCTGCACGTCGTCGACGCCGAAGGCCTCGACGCGCTGAGCATGCGCCGGGTCGCCCAGGAACTGGACACCGGCGCCGCCTCGCTCTACGCGCACGTCGCCAACAAGGAGGAGTTGCTGGAGCTGCTCCTCGACCGCATCCAGGCCGACGTGACCCGCCCCGAGCCCGACCCGCAGCGGTGGCAGGAGCAGATCAAGGAGATGGCCCGGCAGGGCCGCCGCGTCCTCGTCGCCCACCGCGACCTTTCGCGAGCCGCCATCGGCCAGGGCATCCCCTTCGGCCCCAACGCCCTCCTCAACGCCGAGGCCATGCTCGCGATCTTCAAGGCCGGCGGCCTGTCCGACCGGGTCTGCGCCTACGGCGTGGACGCCCTCGCGCTCTTCGTCACCGCCACCGCGGTCGAGGAGAGCCTGCGCAACAGCCAGGGCTTCGGCGGGACGGGCGTCCCCCTCGACGAGCACATCGCCCGCATCCGCGAGTACTTCGGCTCGCTGCCCCCCGCGCGCTTCCCGCACATCACGGGCATGGTCGACGCCCTCATGCGCGACGAGGGCGACGAACGCTTCGAGTTCGGCCTCGACCTGCTCGTCTCCGGCCTCGCCCGCCACGCCCCGGCCTGACGCCGGGCCTCTGCGGCTGCCGCGTAGGGGGGCACGTACTCGGCCGGAGCTGAGTACGTGCGCTCTGGCCGGTGCCCGGGCGGGGCGGGACGCTCGGTTCATGCGCCCATCAACAGCGAATCCCGCTTCCCGGTTGTTGCCGATCCTCCTGCCGGCCGTCGTCGCGTCGGCCGACTGGGCTGCCTGGCTGGGCTGGGACAGCCACCGTGATGTGCAGCCCGACGGCACCGTGACCGGTCCCTACGAAGCCTGGCAGGTCACAGGGCTGGTTGTGACGCTCGTGGCGGTCGTGTGCTGGGCCGCGTCCCGCGGCTTCGTCATGGCCGCCGTGCTCGGCACCACGCTCGGCCTGACCGCCGCCGCCTTCGTCGACTGGTCGGACGACTCAAGCGGCCTCTTCGTGGTCGGCGTCGGGATGGTCCTGACCGGGAGCCTCGTCGTGACGGCCGTCATCGCCAAGGTGGTCGCCTCCGTGACAGGGGACGGACGAAGGACGAGGGCCTGACGGCCTGCACCCACGCCAGGGCGTGGGGGGTGGTGGTGCCCACGGGACCAGAATTCACCGGAACGACGTTGTAATGAAAACATCCGGGGCCCTAGTCTCCGAGCAGGACGGCGACGGGGAGGTCGGCATGGGGACGGGTTCCGCACCCGCGGACACACGGATGATGGGGATCGTGCACGGCGCGCTCCGCCGTGACCTGGAGCGCACGCGGACGGTGTTGTCCACCGAGCCGCATCCGCAGCCGGGGCAGGGGAGCGCGGTCGGCCGGCACGTCGTGTGGCTGATGGAGTTCCTCCACGCGCACCACATCGGCGAGGACGAGGGACTGTGGCCGCTGGTGCGCGAGCGCGACCCGGCCACCGGGCCGCTGCTGGACTCGCTGGACGCCGACCACCGCCGGATCACCCCGGCGGCCGTGACCGTGACGGACGCCGCCCGGCGGTACGCGGAGACGGCCTCCGACCAGGCGCGCGTCAGACTGCTGGCGGCGCTCGACGCGTTGACGGCCGTCCTCGTACCGCACCTGGAACGCGAGGTCGAGCAGGCCATGCCCGTCGTGTCGGCCACCCTCACGCAGGACGAGTGGCGTGACTGGGACCAGCGGTACAACGTGAAGTCCAAGTCGTTCAGGCAGCTCGGCATGGAGGGGCACTGGCTGCTCGACGGCATCGACCCCGAGGGGCACCGGATCGTGGTCGCTCTGGTGCCCCCCGTTCCGCGCTTCATCCTGCTGCACGGCTTCGCCCGCGCCTACCGGCGGCGCCTGGCGCAATGGTGGCGGCCGCAGGACCCCGAGCGGGGCGGGGCGGTCCGCTGATGGCGGAGCAGGAGGAGCCCTGGGCGCGGCGCGCGTACCGGTCACCGCGACGCGAGCAGCAGGCGGGGGAGACCCGGGCCGTCGTGCTGGCCGCGGCCGTCCGGCTGTTCGGCGAGCGGGGGTGGGCGGCGACCGGGATGCGTGACGTCGCCCGCGAGGCCGGGGTGTCGGTCGAGACGGTGTACGCGGGCTTCCGGTCCAAGGGCGAGCTGCTGATGGCCGCGCTCGACGTCGCCGTCGTCGGCGACGCGGAGCCCGAAGCGCTCGCCGAACGCCCGGAGTTCGCCGGACTCGCGTCGGGGACCCGGCAGGAGCGCATCGCCGCCGCTGCGCGGCTGGTCACCGCCATCCACCGGCGCACCGCCGGTGTGCACCTCGCGCTGCGCGAGGCGGCCGCCTCCAACGGCGACCTGGCGGGGAAGCTGCGGGACAACCAGCGGCGCCGGCGCGTCAGCGTCGAGCAGGGCCTGACCGGCGTCACGGGGCGTGCGGTGACCCGGGAGGAGCTCGACGGGGTGTGGGCCGTCCTCGGCGTCGAGGTCTACCACCTGCTGACCGGGATCTCCGGCTGGACACCGCAGCAGTACGAACAGTGGGTGGCCGGTGTCATCGACCGGCTGCTCGACGCGTGAGACCCGAGCACACGACCTGGAGGGGGAGGAACAGTGAGGGGTAACGACAGGGAGCGGGGCGTCGCCCGGACGTGCCGCACCGAGGTGGTCGTCGACGCGCCGGCCGAGGCCGTGTGGCGCGTCGTCGCGGACGTGACCCGGACCAGCGAGTGGAGCCACGAGTGCCACCGGGTCACCTGGCTGCGCGGGGCGAGCACGGCGGCACCCGGCGCCCGCTTCCGCGGCCGCAACCGATCGGGCCGGCTGAGGTGGAGCCGGGTCTGCGAGATCGTGGCGTTCGAGGCCCCGCACCGGATCACGTGGCGCACCGTCGCCACCCCGCTCTTCCCCGACAGCACCGACTGGACCATCGCGGTGGAGCCGGCGGGCACGGGGACACGGGTGGTGCAGACCTACCGGATGCGGAACACGCCCGCCTGGTTCCGGTGGCTCGTGGGCCGGCTGGTCCCGGCGCACCTCGACCGCAGCGGTGACCTCACCGGCGACCTGCGCCGCATCGGGACGATCGCCGCCCGCGACGCGCGGACCGCCGCGGCACGGCGCTGAGGACGGGCCGGCGGCCGGGAAGCCTCAGCGGGGCGTGCGGATCGCGAACACCCCGATCGTGGCCAGGGTGAGGACGACCCAGGCGAACCACACCCATCCGTTGGGGCCGAGCGCCACCGTGTACGCGGTCACGGCGACCAGACACGCCACCGTGCACGTGATCATCGCCTTGGCAGGTGTGGGCATCCCTGGCCTCCTCCCCGGGGGCCGCGCGGCGGCGGCCCGGACTCCATGGTCCCGCCGCCGCCCGCCGTGCGCTACCAGTCGCCGTCGGTGACCTGACCCTCGTCCCCCAACTGCTGCACCTGACCCGGGTGCGGCGCCACCCACGGCGACTCGTCCTCGCCGAGCCAGTCGCCGACCGGCTTCACCTGGGTGAGCGTGCCGGGCGCCGCCAGGTCGTCGGCGTCGGCGTCGTAGTAGTCGAACCAGGGCAGTCCGGCGGCGGTGTACGCGGCGCGGTCGACCGGGGAGGGGGGAGCCGGTTCGCCGGTGATGCGGCGCCATTCCGGCACCGTCGTCAGGTGGACGTAGACCCGGCCCGAGGGCTTGCCGCGCCAGTCGGAGGGCTTGCGGCCGTCACGGTAGACCTCCTGCCGCATGCGGCCGCCGGCGCCCAGCCCCATGGAGACCGGGGACCGTCCCGCGCCCCCCGCCCGGCGCGCGGCGCCCCCCGGACGCGGGACGCTCCCCGGGGCCGGCGGAGGGGCGGCCGCCGGGGCGGCCATCGGCATCGCCCCCGGGGCGCCGCCGTAGCCGCCGAAGGCCGCGCGACGCGTGCTCTCCCGGCGCCGCTGCTCCGCCACCCACGCCGCCAACTGCTCCTCGCCGAGTTCGGTCACCTGCAACTGCACCCCGCCCCAGACCTCCTCGCCGGTGACCTGGCCCTCGACGGTCGCGCCCAGACCCAGGGGCACGGCCACGAACTGCCTGATCGTCCCGGAGCCCGAGTTGATGCCGTCCAGCCACGGCTGGCGCGGCAGCACCACGTAGTTCTGCGGGTCCTGCGACAGCCGGTCGCTCCACGGCCGCCCCGACACCGCGCACACCTTGCCGACGCCCACCTGGAGCGCGGCCGGCGCGGAGGCCGAGAAGCTGAGCCACATGGCCTCGCGCTGGTAGACGGGCAGCATGACCCCGCCCCGTGCGAGCCATTCCCGGGGGGCGGTGTCGGGGTGGTCCGAGACCCGGCGCAGCGGGAAGGTGCCGATCCCGGGTGGGAGCGGATGCGTCCCCGTCTCCGGCAGCCGCAGGGTGCGCATGAAGCGCACCGTGACACCGCCCGGCAATTGCAGCGCGTCGCCCGATATCCGTACCTGGTCGCCCATCGCGGGCCTCCCTTCGCGGCGGGCGGCCCCGTCAGCCGCGACCCCGTGCCTCCAAGGATGCCAAGTACGCGTTGTAGGCTGCCAGTTCCGCGTCGCCGTCGCGGTCCGCGGCGCGGTCCTTGCGACGCGCCTGGCGCTGGTCGGAGGTGTACCACTGGATCAGCAGCGCCACGAGGACGATCACCGACGGGATCTCGCTGAACGCCCACGCGATGCCGCCGGCCGCGGTCTGGTCGTCCAGCGCGTCGATCCCCAGCGAGGCGGACGGGTGCTTGAAGGCGCCGATCATCGGCTCGCTCGCCATCATCAAGGCGATGCCGAAGAAGGCGTGGAACGGCATCCCGGCGAACAGTTCGAGGATGCGCATCACATGGCTCGGCCGGTTCGGCCCCGGGTCCACGCCCATGATCGGCCAGAAGAACACCAGGCCCACGGCGAGGAAGTGGACCATCATCGCGATGTGCCCGGTCCGGCTGCCCATCAGGGTGTCGAACAGCGGCGTGAAGTAGAGCCCGTACAGGCTGGCGATGAACAGCGGGATGGTGAACGCCGGATGCGTGATCACCCGCAGGTAGCGGCTGTGCAGCAGCGCCACCAGCAGCTCCCGCGGGCCCTTGCGGCCCCGTCCCGCCGTCGGCAGCGCCCGCAGCGTCAGGGTCACCGGGGCGCCCAGCAGCAGGAGGATGGGGGAGACCATGCTGACGACCATGTGCTGCACCATGTGGACGCTGAACATGACCATGCCGTAGTCGTTCAGCGCGGTGCACATCACCAGGGCGATGGACAGCACGCCGGCGACGAAGGCGACGATCCGTCCGGCCGGCCAGCGGTCGCCGCGCCGCAGCAGTCGTACGACGCCCCAGCCGTAGAGCGCGAGCGCGAGCAGACAGCCGGCCAGGAAGACCGGATCCCCGCTGAACTCGAGCCCCCGGCCGAGGGTGAACGGCGGGAGCTCCGCCGTCATCCCGTGTCCGCCGTGGTCCATCCGTCACTCTCCTGTCGTGCCTGCCGCACGCACCGCGCCGTCGGCAATGTGCCGGTTGGGGCGGGTGCGCCCGCACCAGACTAGAACCGCCCCCGGTCGCGCTCGCGACCGGGGGCGGTTCCAGGAGTGTGTCAGCGCGTCACAGCACGCACTCGGCCTCGACGTAGCGCTCGGCGGGGACGGTCTTGAGGTGCTCGACGGCGGTGGCGAGGGGCACCAGCGTGATGTCGGTGCCGCGCAGCGCCGTCATCATGCCGAAGTCGCCGTTGTGCGCGGCCTCGACCGCGTGCCAGCCGAAGCGGGTGGCCAGCACCCGGTCGTAGGCGGTGGGGGTTCCGCCGCGCTGCACGTGGCCGAGGATGACCGGGCGGGCCTCCTTGCCCAGCCGTTCCTCCAGCTCGATCGAGAGCCGGGTGGCGATGCCGGTGAAGCGCTCGTGGCCGTAGACGTCCTTGACGCCCGACTCGAACTCCATCGTGCCCTCGCGCGGCTTCGCGCCCTCGGAGACCACGACGATCGCGAACTTCTTGCCCGCGGAGAAGCGCTCGCCGACCCGCTGGGTCAGCTCCGCGACGTCGAAGGGGCGCTCCGGCACGACGATCGCGTGCGCGCCGGCCGCCATGCCGGAGTGCAGGGCGATCCAGCCGGTGTGGCGGCCCATGACCTCGACGATGAGCACGCGCTGGTGCGATTCGGCGGTGGTCTTCAGGCGGTCCAGCGCCTCGGTGGCCACCGTCACGGCGGTGTCGAAGCCGAAGGTGACGTCGGTGGAGGCGATGTCGTTGTCGATCGTCTTGGGCACGCCCACGATCGGCAGGCCGTTGTCGGACAGCAGCCGGGCGGCCTTGAGGGTGCCCTCTCCGCCGATCGGGATGATCGCGTCGAGACCCAGGTCGGCGACGTGGCCCTTGGCCCGCTCGACGCCGTCCCGCAGGTGCTCGGGGCGGACCCGGGAGGAGCCGAGGATGGTGCCGCCACGGGCCAGGATGCCGCCGACCGCGTCGAGGTCGAGCTTGCGGTAGTCGCACTCGAGGAGGCCCTTCCACCCGTCGTGGAAACCTATGACCTCGTCCCCGTGGTCGACGACCGCGCGGTGCACGACCGACCGGATGACGGCGTTGAGGCCGGGGCAGTCGCCGCCGCTCGTCAGCACACCAATACGCATTTGCTCGTTACTCCTGAAAGATCGATCCGGGCGCCGGACGCCGTCGTCCGGATGGACCCGCGGCGACGCGCACCGCTGCTCACTACGTTATCGAGCCGGGCGCGGGCGGCGGAAACGCCGCCCGCACTGCGGACACAACCCGGCCCTGGCCCCGTTTCCCCCGGTCGGACCCGCGACGTTGCGGACCTCAGGCGGGCTGGGACGCCGCCGCGATGCGCTCGGCGCGCAGCGCCTCGTACCACTGGTCGTCGACCGGCGGCAGCGCCCTGACGTCCATCGCCAGCTTGATCAGCATGTCCGCGATCTGCGGGTTCCGGGCCATGACGGGGCCGTGCATGTAGGTGCCGAAGACGGTCTCGTTGTACGCGCCCTCGGTGCCGTCGCCGGTGCCGTTGCCGTTGCCGAAGCGGGTCCGTGCCAGGGGGCGGGCGTTCTTGCCGACGTGCGTGACGCCCTGGTGGTTCTCGAAGCCGGTCAGCGGGGGCAGACCGAGGACGGGGTCGATGTCGGCCAGCACGTCGCCGACGCAGCGCTCGCCCTCGCCGCGGACGCTCACGACGTCCAGCAGGCCCAGGCCCGGTTCGGGACGGCCGAGGTCGTTGACGAACTCGTGGCCGATGATCTGGTAGCCGGCGCACACCGAGAAGACGATGGCGCCGTTGTCGACCGCGCGGTTCAGCCCGCCGTCGCGGCGCAGCCGCTCGGCGGCCAGCCGCTGCGGGCGGTCCTCGCCGCCGCCGATGAGGTAGATGTCACCGGAGGTCGGGATCGGCTGGTCGGACCGTACGTCGATCCGGGTGACCGGCACCCGCCGCTGGCGGGCCCGGCGCTCGGTGACCAGGACGTTGCCCTGGTCGCCGTAGGTGCTCAGCAGGTCGGGGTAGACCCACACCAGACGCAGGCTGGAGTCGCTCACAGCGTGTTCTCCTGTCGAAACGGGTCTTCGGTCAGTTGCCGACGCGGCGGCGCAGGTCCTGGAAGGCGGTGTAGTTGGCGATGGCCTCGATCCGGCCGGCCGGCGAGGTGCGCACCGCCTCGTCGAAGTCCCGGCACACCTCGAACTGCAGCCCCGCCACCTCGAGCCGGACCGCGAGGTCCAGCTTGCGGTCGCCGATGACCCGGATCGGGTGACCGGCCAGGCGGGTGTAGTCCACGTCCCACAGCCAGGAGGTGTCCGTGCCGTCGGCCCCGCGGGCGTTCACCGAGAGGATCACGGGGGTGGGCGGGCCGTCGATCAGCGAGAAGGTCTCCAGCCAGCCGGCCGGGTTCTTCGCCAGCAGCAGCCGTACGTCGCGGTCCTGGAAGGACACCACGTCGTAGCGGCCGGCGACGGCCTGCACCTTGTACATCCGCTCCAGGGCGACCTTGGGGTCGACCCCGAACGCGGCCGCCGCGGCGGCCGACACGGCGGCGTTGGACTTGTTGGCGCGGCCGGGCAGCTGGAGCTGGATCGGCCACGCGGACCCGTACGGGTCGATCACGTGGTCGCCGGACAGCGCCCAGGTCGGCGTCGGGCGGCGGAAACCGCACTCGCCGCAGAACCAGTCCTCGGCCGGCCGCTGCAGGACACCGCCGCAGGAGGGGCAGGACCAGGCGTCGTCCTTCCACTCCTGGCCCGCCGCGACCCACACGACGGTCGGGCACGAGGAGGCGGCCCAGGTGATCAGCGGGTCGTCGGCGTTGGCGATGATGATGGCGTCCGAGCCGGCCAGGCCCTCGCGCCACTTCTCGGCGAGCATGCGGGTCTCGGCGGCGCGGTCCAGCTGGTCCCGGGAGAGGTTGAGCAGGGCGATGGCCTTGGGCTTGACGTCACGGGCGACGCCGGCCAGGTACTTCTCGTCGACCTCGATCACGCCGTAGCGGGCCTCGGAGCCGCCGGCGAGCGCCGAGGTGATGCCGGCGGGCATGTTGGCGCCCAGGGCGTTGGAGACGACCTCGCCGTTGGCGCGCAGCGCCTCGGCGAGCAGCCTCGTCGTGGTGGTCTTGCCGTTGGTGGCCGAAACGAGCACGACGTCGAGATGGGTCGCCAGCCGGGCCAGCAGATCAGGGTCGAGTTTCAGGGCGACCCGGCCGCCGATCACCGATCCGCTGCCGCGCCCCGCCGCCCGCGACACTGCCGCCGCGGCCTTGCCCGCCGTCACGGCCAGCTTCGCCCGCGGCGACAGTGGCTCCGCATTGCCTGCCATCGTCTCCACATCCTCCTCGCGTCCGGCCCCGCTCACCTCCCCGGCCGTCGGGCCGGAGTGCGTGCCCCGGGCCGTTGCACCGGCCGGAAGGCATCGGTCGCCGATCAGCCTATCCACTTCCCCCACCGGCGCTGAAACGAGCCGCCCCCGTACGCTGGCCCGCATGCCACACGCCCCCATCCCCGGCAGCTCCGGGACCGTCCGCCCGATGCGGCTGCTGGGTGACCCCGGGCTCCGGGAGCCCTGCCGCGACGTGACCGTCTTCGACGCCGAACTCGCCCGTCTCGTCGAGGACTTGTTCGCCACGATGTACGCGCACGACGGGGTGGGGCTGGCCGCGAACCAGATCGGCGTGCCGCTGCGGGTGTTCGTCTTCGACTGCCCGGACGACGAGGACGTCCGGCACCTCGGCTACGTGGTCAACCCCCGCGTCGTGCACAACGAAGGGGTCGTGGTGACCGGCGAGGAGGGCTGCCTGTCGCTGCCGGGCGTCCACGCGGGCACCGCGCGGCACGACGAGACCGTCGTCGAGGGCGTCGGCACCGACGGCGCCCCGCTGCGCGTGGAGGGCACCGGCTTCTTCGCCCGCTGCCTCCAGCACGAGTGCGACCACCTCGGCGGCGGCCTGTTCGTCGACCGGCTCACCGGCCTGCGCCGCCGCCGCGCCCTGCGCGCCGTCCGCCGGGCCCCCTGGGGGCCGCCCGGTGACGACACGACCTAGAGGCGCGGCGCGCCCGGGCGGTCGCCCACGGCGGCGAGGCGGCCCCAGAGCAGGTCCGCGAGGTGGCGGACGAGGACGTCACGGGCGACGGGGCGCTCGCCCAGCCACCAGTCCCCGGCCGCGTGCATCATGCCGACGATGCCGTGGCCCCAGACCCGGGCCGCCACCTGGCCCTCCGGGCCGAGGTCGAGGCGCTCGGCGATGACGTCGGCCAGTTCCTCGCCCATGCGGCGCAGCACGGGGGCGGAGTGGCGGCCGATGTCGAAACCGCGGTCGGAGTCCGCGGTGCTCTCGGCGGGGTGCATCAGGAAGCGGTAGACCTGCGGCCGGGCCTCGATGGCCGACAGATAGGCGTCGAGGGTGGCCTCCACGCGGTCGCGGCGCTCGTTGGGGGCGTCGAGGGCGGCGCGCAGGTTGGCGAGCAGGGCGTCGGTGTGCCGCTTGGCCAGGGCTCGGTAAAGCCCGCTCTTGTCGCCGAAGTGACGGTACAGAATGGGCTTGGTGATGCCCGCCTCGGCGGCGATGGCGTTCATGGACGCCTCGGGGCCGTCACGCAGCACGACGCGGTCCGCGGCCTCGAGCAGCTCCCTGCGCCGCTCCTCCGCCGCGGACGGCGTCCGCCGCTCCTGCCGCTGGCTGGTGTCCACCCGAGCCTCCCCGCCCGTTCGAATTTCCTCGCGCCTGCGCAACGTAACACCCCTCGTCCGGTTGACATCCCTTACCAGCCGGTAACACACTGGCGTTACCGCAAGTAACAAGCACGTGGAGGGGACGATGGGCGACTTCTCGCTCGAGCTCAACGACGACCAGAAATCGGTGCGCGACTGGATCCACGGCTTCGCGGCCGACGTCATGCGCCCGGCTGCGGCGGAGTGGGACGAGCGCGAGGAGACCCCCTGGCCGGTGATCCAGGAGGCCGCGAAGATCGGACTCTACTCGCTCGACTTCTACGCCCAGCAGTACTTCGACCCGACCGGCCTCGGCATCCCGATCGCCATGGAGGAGCTCTTCTGGGGCGACGCGGGCATCGGCCTGTCCATCGTCGGCACCGGCCTGGCCGCCGTGGGCGTCCTGGCCAACGGCACCGAGGAACAGATCGGCACCTGGATCCCCCAGATGTACGGCGACGTCAACGACGTGAAGGTCGCCGCCTTCTGCTCCTCCGAGCCCGACGCGGGCTCCGACGTCGGCTCGATGCGCACCACCGCCGTGTACGACGAGGCCAAGGACGAGTGGGTGCTGGCCGGCACCAAGACCTGGGCGACCAACGGCGGCATAGCCAATGTCCACGTCGTCGTCGCCGTCGTCGACCCGGAGCTCGGCTCCAAGGGCCACGCCTCCTTCATCGTGCCGCCGGGCACCCCCGGACTCTCCCAGGGGCAGAAGTTCAAGAAGCACGGCATCCGCGCCTCGCACACCGCCGAGGTCGTGCTGGACGACGTCCGCATCCCGGGGAGTTGCCTGCTCGGAGGCAAGGAGAAGCTCGACGAGCGCCTCGCCAGGGCCCGCGAACGGGCCAAGGGCGGCGAGCGGGTGAAGAACGCCGCCATGGCGACGTTCGAGGCCTCCCGCCCGGCCGTCGGCGCGATGGCGGTGGGCACCGCCCGCGCCGCGTACGAGGTAGCCCTCGACTACGCCACGACCCGCACCCAGTTCGGCCGCCCCATCATCGACAACCAGGGCGTCGCCTTCCAGTTGGCCGACATGCGCACCCAGATCGACGCGGCCCGCCTGCTGGTCTGGCGCGCCTCCTGGATGGCGATCTCGGGCAAGCCCTTCACCTCGGCCGAGGGCTCGATGTCCAAGCTGTACGCGAGCGAGACGGCGAAGAAGGTCACCGCCCAGGCCATCCAGATCCTCGGCGGCAACGGTTTCACCCGCGAGTACCCGGTGGAGCGCATGCACCGCGACGCCGCCATCTACACGATCTTCGAGGGCACGAGCGAGATCCAGCGCCTCGTCATCGCCCGCACCCTGTCGGGCATGCCGATCCGCTGACGCCCGGCGCGCTCACGCCGCCGTCCCGGTCGGCCCGGCCGCCTGCTCGGCGGTCGCGAGGACGGCGGCGTCGGCCTTCACCACGGGCGGGGAGGGCCTCACGGACGCGTCGACGACGCGGAGCCGGTCGACACCGTGCCGCCGCAGGAACCGCCGCGACTCGTCGGCCCCGTGGACGGGCCGCCGGCGAGTCGGCGGAGCCGCGGCGCCGACCGCACGGGCGATGCGCGGCCCGGTCGGCATCCGGTCCACGTATCGCTCGCCCGCCGGCAGCGCCGGGTCGATCACCGGCGACACCGAGGGGTCGGGCGACTCCAGCCGCACCGAGCCGCGGCTGTACGGGGTGAGCAGGCCGAACCCGATGGCGCGGCCGCTGGGCGGGCCCCACCCGAAACCCGCCGGGAGGCGTCAGCGGCGGCGGGAGG
>NZ_JARAVO010000268.1:0-12171 GCF_033792805.1 Streptomyces sp. PA03-1a | reverse complement strand
TGTCACCAGCTTATCAGACTCTTTCGGGCCCGATTCCCGCCGGCGGGGATTTCCTGCTTTTGCGTTTCTGCCTTTCGGCTTTCGCGCTCCCCGACTTTATCAGATGCTTTCCGTCGGATTTACCGCACCGCTGTGAGCACGCACGTCTCCGTGGCGTTCTCGTCGCGGGGGTTGACCCAACGTACTGGAGGCGCCCGGTCGGAGCAAATCGAGGGTGGCGTGCGGTGGCGTGGTGTGCCGGGCCTCAAGGGGGTGGCAGACTTGAGTGGTCTGGACCACTTGCTTGGAGGCTTCCTCATGACGACTGTCTCGTCGCCCCTGACCGGGCGCGTCATCGGTCTGGCCGCGGTGCCCGACCCCGTGTTCTCCGGTGCCATGGTGGGGCCCGGCACGGCGATCGACCCCGTGCGCGAGCCGTCGGTGGCCGTGTCCCCGGTGGACGGTGTGGTCGTGTCCCTGCACGCGCACGCGTTCGTCGTGGTGGACGCGGACGGGCACGGGGTGCTGACCCATCTCGGCATCGACACGGTGCAGCTGAACGGCGAGGGCTTCGAGGTGCTCGTCAACAAGGGCGACACCGTGGTGCGCGGCCAGGAGATGGTGCGCTGGGACCCCGCGGCGGTCGAGGCCGCCGGCAAGTCCCCGGTGTGCCCGGTGGTGGCGCTTGAGGCGGCGGCCGAGGCGCTGACCGGTCTCGTCGAGGACGGAGAGGTGACCGCCGGGGCCACGCTCTTCTCTTGGACGTAGCCTTTTCGGCAAGGCCACTCCCGACGCATAAACACAGGCAACGCGGTCGCGAGCGTCCGCGACGACCGGAGACGGGTGAGATGGAGACAACGCTGCGAGGCGTCGGTGTCAGCCACGGCGTGGCGATCGGCGAGGTACGGCACATGGGGACCGCGGTCCTCGAGCCTCCGGCCAAGCAGATTCCGGCTGACGAGGCCCCGCGGGAGCAGGCCCGGGCACGTCAGGCGGTCGAGGCGGTGGCCAACGACCTGATCGCGCGCGGCAACCTGGCCGGCGGCGAGGCGCAGGCGGTGCTGGAGGCCCAGGCGCTGATGGCGCAGGACCCCGAGCTGATGGCCGACGTGGAGCGCCGTATCGCGGTGGGCAGCTCGGCGGAGCGCGCGGTGTACGACGCGTTCGCCTCCTACCGTGCGCTGCTCGCCAACGCGGGCGAGTACCTGGCGGGGCGCGTCGCGGACCTCGACGACGTCCGCAACCGGATCGTGGCGCGGCTGCTCGGGGTGCCGATGCCCGGTGTCCCGGACAGCGACGAGCCGTACGTGCTGATCGCGCGGGACCTGGCGCCGGCCGACACCGCGTTGCTGGACCCGTCGCTGGTGCTCGGCTTCGTGACCGAGGAGGGCGGGCCGACCAGCCACAGCGCGATCCTCGCGCGTGCGCTGGGGGTGCCGGCCGTGGTGGCGCTGCCGGGTGCCACGGAGCTGGCCGAGGGCACGGTCATCGCCGTGGACGGCAGCACCGGCGACATCTACGTCGACCCGGACAAGGACCGGCGGGCCGAGCTGGCGAAGGCCGCGGAGGAACGCAGGGCGGCGCTCGCCGCGACCTCGGGGCCGGGTGCCACGTCGGACGGGCACAAGGTGCCTCTGCTGGCGAACGTCGGCGGTCCCGCGGACGTCGAGGCGGCCGTGAAGGCCGGCGCGGAGGGCGTGGGTCTGTTCCGCACGGAGTTCCTCTTCCTGGACGACTCCCGCAGCGCGCCGTCGGAGGAGAAGCAGGTCGAGGCGTACCGGCAGGTGCTGGAGGCCTTCCCCGAGGGCCGGGTCGTGGTCCGGGTGCTGGACGCGGGTGCCGACAAGCCGCTGGAGTTCCTGACGCCCGCGGACGAGCCGAACCCGGCGCTGGGCGTGCGGGGCCTGCGGACGCTGCTCGCCCACCCCGATGTGCTGCACACGCAGCTGCGGGCGCTCGCCAGGGCCGCCGAGGGCCTGCCGGTGTACCTCGAGGTCATGGCACCGATGGTGGCGGACCGCATCGACGCCAAGGCGTTCGCGGACGCGTGCCGGGAGGCCGGGCTGCACGCGAAGTTCGGCGCGATGGTGGAGATCCCGTCGGCTGCCCTGCGGGCACGGTCGATCCTGCAGGAGGTCGAGTTCCTCTCGCTGGGGACGAACGACCTGGCGCAGTACACCTTCGCGGCGGACCGGCAGGTCGGTTCGGTCTCGCGGCTGCAGGATCCGTGGCAGCCGGCGCTGCTGGACCTGGTGTCCGCGGCGGCCGAGGCCGCGCGGGCCGAGGGCAAGAGCTGCGGTGTGTGCGGTGAGGCGGCCTCCGATCCGCTGCTGGCGTGCGTGCTGACGGGTCTGGGCGTGACGAGCCTGTCGATGGGCGCGGCGTCGATCCCCTACGTGCGGGCGACGCTGGCGAAGTACACCCTGGCGCAGTGCGAGCGGGCGGCGGCGGCCGCCCGGGCGACCGACACGGCCGACGAGGCGCGGCGCGCGGCGCAGGCGGTGCTGTCCGGGGAGTGATCGCTTCCCGTCCTCCCGAGGGGCGTCCCACCGGTGGTGGGGCGCCCCTCGGCGTTCGCGGGCTCCGCCGTGCTCAGTCGTCCTCCGGCGGCGGGAGGACGAATCCCGGGCGGTGGACGACACCGGGCTCGGGGGGCACGGGGTCTCCGGACTCGGCGTCGGTGCAGTAGGCGTTGAAGACCTGTGCCTCGCTGAGGGGTTGGAGCCAGCCGTCGCGCAGCGTCCAGCCGCGGACTTCGTCCGGGCGGTCGGGTGGGGGCTGGCCGGTGCCCGCGCCGCTGCGCAGGACGAGACCGCCGGGGCTGTCCTCGGCGAGCCCGGCGGCGATGACGGTGCAGCAGACCAGTGCCTCGGCCTCGACGAGGTGGACCATGCCCTGCTCGTCGCAGCGGGCGTGCAGGGCGGCGAGCAGTGTGGTGCCCTCGGCGGGCACGCTGCACACGAGGTGGTGGTGGCCGGGCCCCGCGGCTTCGAGGAGGCGCATCAGGGCCTGGGAGGCGCGGTCGAAGGAGGTGCGGGCGAGGTCGTCGCCGCAGCCGGCGCAGTCCCCGGCGCGGGCCAGGATGCCGGAGGCCCGTTCCCAGGTGGCCTGGCGGCCCGCCTCGTACTCGAGCTCGGTGACGAGGTGTTCCAGGGGCTGGCCCGCGTAGGGGACGGTGGGGCCGGCCGTGGTGACGTCGGCGGCGTACCGCGTGCGGGAGCGTGAGCTGTCGGGGTCGTGGCCGGTGTCGGCGCAGTACTCGGCGTACTCGGCCGGGTCGAAGGGCCCGACGCGGACGTGGATGCCACGGGAGGCGAGCGACCGCAGCAGGCCCTCGATCTGCCGCAGGTAGCTCGCGTGGTCGTCGAAGGTGAAACTGCGGTAGCCGCGCATGGCGGCGAAGTCGGCGGGGTCGGTGAGGACGGCGACGGTGGTCGGTGACTCGCGGCGCAGCGTGCGGCGGCCGGTCCTCGCGGTGCGGCGGGCGGGGCGGCTGCTCTGCTTACGGTGCTTGGTATGTGCCATGACGGCTCCCCCTCGGTACGGCGGTCAACTGTCACTCACCGTAATCGCCGCCACTGACAGTGACCGTCCCGCCGGGGACGGTGTGGGTCTTCGCGGCCGCCGGCCCAAGGCGTTCGGCGGCGTCCAGCCGGTCCAGGCGGCGGCGCACGAGGGTGCGCTGGCCGACGGAGACGGCGGCGAGGCCGGCGCCGAGGCCGAGCCAGCCGAGCGGGCCCGCGGCCATGACGGCGGAGGTGAGCAGGACCGGGCCCGCCGAGCGCTGGGCCGACTGTGCGAGTCCGTGGACGCCGAGGTACGCACCCTGGGACCGGCCGGGAGCGAGGGCGAGGGACAACTCCCAGGAGATCGCGGCGTGGACGATCTCCGCTGCGGTGAAGGCCGTGGCGGCGACGACGAGGGCGACGACCGCGGTCCCCGTCGAGTCCACGGCCGAGACGGCCATGGCGCCGCCCGCGACGAGGAAGGCGACGCCGAGCAGCGGCAGCGAGGCGGCGGCCCTGCGGGGCTCGTCCCCGAGGCGGCTGAGGCGGACCTGGAAGAGCACGACGAGGACGTTGTTGAGCACGAAGAGCAGGGCGACGAGGCTGTGCGGGGCGACGGTCGCGGTGGCGATCCACAGGGGCAGGCCGATGTTGAGCGCCGTGTCGTCGAGGAACAGCAGGGTCTCGGTGGCGGTGTAGGCGAGGTATCCGCGGTCGCGCCATGGGCTGGTGGCCGGGGTCTTCGTCCGGGGCGGTTCCCCGCCGGCGGCGGCGGGCGCGCCGGCCACCACGCGCACGGGGGACGGCGGTTCTGCGCAGCGCAGGACGAGCAGGGCGGCGCCGACGAAGGAGAGGGCGTCCCCGATGAGCATGGTGCGGTAGGCGGTGTCGGTGCCGATGGCCAGGGCGACGGCGGCGGCGAGACCGCCGATGCCGAAGCCGATGTTGACCACGGTGCGCTGGAGGGCCTGGTAGCGGACGCGGTCCGGGCCGGCGACGCGTGCGGCGTACAGCTTGGTGAGGACCGAGGCGGCGCGGTCGCCGAGGCTGCCGAGCGCGGCGATGGGCAGCAGGAGCCAGAGGGTGCCGGTGAGCAGGATGCCGAGGGCGGCCGCGGCACGCAGGGCGTGGACGGCCGGGAGCAGCCGGGTGAGCGGCACGCGGTCCGCGACCCGGCCCGCGACGGGCGTGCCCGCCATGCCGACGGCACCGGCGACGCCGAGCAGGAGGCCGATCTCGTGCGGGGCGAGTCCGGCGACGTAGGTGTAGTAGAGAGCCGAAGTGCCGTACCAGAGACCGGATCCGGCCTTGTCGGTGAGGCTCACCCAGAGCATGCGGCGGCCGTCGCGGCCGCCCGGTACGAGGTCCTCGATGTCGCTGCGGCTGCGAGGGAATCGCATGCACTGCCCCCTTGACCCGAAATTTGTATTGATACATACTTGTGAATGTGGCAGCACAATATGCGATCAGCGGTACGAACGCCAAGGGCATTGCCGCGTCCGTCGAACGGGGCGTGGCCGACGGGGCGTTGTCCCCCGGGGCGGCGCTCCCGCCGGTACGGACGCTGGCCGATCGCCTGGGAGTCAGTCCCGGCACGGTGGCGACCGCCTACAAGGAGCTCCGGCAGCGCGGGATCGTCGTCACGCGCGGACGCGGCGGCACCGTCGTCGCACAGGCGCCGGCCGTGGCGTCCAGGAGGCCGCCGAAGGTGCCCGCCGGACTGCGGGACCTGGCGGGCGGCCACCCGGACCCGGCGTTCCTGCCGGAACTGCCGCCGTCGGTGCAGGTGACGCCCGGGGCGCGCTCGCACCGGTCGGCTCCGCGCCTTCCCGAGCTGGAGGAGCTGACCCGCGCGTGGTTCGACCGCGACGGCGTGCCGGCGGACGACGTGACGTTCGCGCACAGCGCGCTCGACTGCCTCGGGCGGCTGCTCTCCGTCGAACTGCGGCCCGGCGACGCGGTGGCGATGGAGGATCCGGGCTACCACCATCTGCTCGACCTGGTGCCCGCGCTGGGACTGCGCATGCTGCCGGTCGCGGTCGACGACGAGGGCATGCGGCCCGAGGCGCTGCGCGACGCGCTGCGGGCCGGGGCGCGGGCGGTGGTGTGCAGTCCGCGCTCCCAGAACCCGTACGGCGGGTGCTTCTCGCCGGAGCGGCGGGACGCGCTGCTCGGCGTGGTGCGGGAGGCGCCCGACGTCCTCGTGGTCGAGAACGACCACGCCGCGGAGATCGCGGGCGTGCCGCTGCACAGCCTGACCTCGGGGGGGCTGCCGCGCTGGGCGCAGGTGCGCACGGTCACCAAGTACCTGGGCACGGACCTGCGGTGGGCGGCCCTCGCCTGCGACCCGACGACGCTGGCGCGGCACGACGGACGGCTGCTGCTGACCTCGGGGTGGATCAGCCATGTGCTGCAGGGGATGGCCGCGCGGCTGATGACGGACGCGGCGGCGCGGCTGCTGGTGGAGGCCGCCCGGGACGCGTACGCGGAGCGGCGGGAGGCACTCGTCGGCGAGCTGGGGCGGCTCGGGATCGCGGCGCACGGGGCGAGCGGGCTGAATGTGTGGGTGCCGGTGCGCGACGAGGC
This sequence comes from Streptomyces sp. PA03-1a, assembly GCF_033792805.1. Lineage (NCBI taxonomy): Bacteria > Bacillati > Actinomycetota > Actinomycetes > Kitasatosporales > Streptomycetaceae > Streptomyces > Streptomyces sp. PA03-1a. The sequence goes on along the minus strand of NZ_JARAVO010000268.1, from coordinate 6,100 downwards.
GGCGGTGGTGAACGGGCTGCGGTCGCGCGGGTGGTGGGTGGCCGCGGGGGCGAGGTTCCGGCTGGCGGCCGGGCCCGGCGTGCGCATCACGACCGCGGAGCTGCGGCCCGCGGACGCGCGGGCTCTGGCCGCCGACTTCGCCGGCGTGCTCGGGGAGTTCGGCGCGACGTACGGGGGGTGAGGGGGGGCCGGGGCCGCCTCACCCCCGCGGGCGCTCAGCTGCGGGTGCGGGCCAGGTCCGCGTAGAACGTGAGCAGCCCCAGGTCGTCGACGGAGCCCGGGTTGACGGCCTTGTCCAGCGGCGTGCCCTGCAGCAGCTTCTTCACCGGGACCTCGATGCGCTTGCCGGTGAGGGTGTGCGGGATGCCGGGGACCGGGATGATCTCGTCGGGGACGTGGCGGGGGGAGAGCTGCTCGCGGATGGTGCGCTTGACCTTGTCGCGGAGGGCGTCGTCGAGCACGGCGCCCTCGGCGAGCTGGACGAACAGCGGCATCCAGTAACCGCCGTCGGGCTGCTCGACGCCGATGACGAGCGACTCGCGGATCTCCGGGAGCCGTTCGACGGCCTCGTAGATGTCCGCGGATCCCATGCGGACGCCCTGGCGGTTGAGGGTGGAGTCGGAACGGCCGTGGATGACCACCGTGCCGCGCGAGGTCAGGGTGATCCAGTCGCCGTGCCGCCAGACGCCCGGGAACATCTCGAAGTAACTGTCGTGGTAGCGGCTGCCGTCGGGGTCGTTCCAGAAGTGGATGGGCATCGACGGCATGGGGTTGGTGACGACCAGCTCGCCGACCTCGTCGGTGACCGGCTTGCCGTACGGGTCCCAGGCCTGCAGGTCGGTGCCGAGGCAGGGGGCCTGCAGCTCACCGATGTACACCGGCAGGGTCGGGACGCCGCCCGCGAAGCAGCTGCACACGTCGGTGCCGCCGCTGACGGAGGCGATCCACAGGTCCTCCTTGACCTCGTCGTGGAGCCAGCGGAATCCGTCCGGCGGGAGCGGGGAGCCGGTGGTGGCCACGCACGTGACGGCCGACAGGTCGTGGTCGCGGCCGGGGTGGACGCCGGCCTTGCGGCAGGCGATGACGTACGCGGCGGAGGTGCCGAAGACGGTGGTGCCGGTGCGCTCGGCCACGCCCCACTGGGCGCCGGTGTCGGGAAAGCCGGGGCTGCCGTCGTACAGGACGATCGTGGAGCCCGCGAGCAGGCCGCCGACGAGGAAGTTCCACATCATCCAGCCGGTGGAGGTGTACCAGAAGAACCGGTCCCGCGGCCCGAGGTCGAGGTGCAGGCCGGTCTGCTTGAGGTGCTCCAGCAGGATGCCGCCCTGGGACTGGACGATGGCCTTGGGCAGGCCGGTGGTGCCGGAGGAGTAGAGCACCCACAGCGGGTGGTCGAAGGGGACCTGCTCGTACGCCGGCTCGGGGTCGCCGGAGACCAGGGACTCCCACTCCAGGGCGCCCTCCGGGGTGGGCGTGCCCAGCAGCGGGATGTGCACGACGGCGCGCAGCGAGGGCAGCTCGGCGCGCAGCTCGGCGACGACGCCGGTGCGGTCGTGCTCCTTGCCGCCGTAGCGGTAGCCGTCGACGGTGAACAGGACGACGGGCTCGACCTGCTGGAAGCGGTCCAGCACGCTGCGGGCGCCGAAGTCCGGGGCGCAGGAGGTCCACACACCGCCGACGGCGGCGGTGGCGAGCAGGGCGACGACGGCCTGGGGGACGTTGGGCAGGTAGCCGCTGACCCGGTCGCCGGGGCGGACGCCGAGGGCGCGCAGCTCGTGGGCGAGGGAGGCGACCTGGCGGCGCAGCTCGGCCCAGCTGGTGGAGCCGATCTCGTGCCGCTCGTCGAGGTGGAGCAGGGCGGGCTCACCGGCCCGGGCGGCGTCGCCGGTGGGACGCAGGGCGTGTTCGGCGTAGTTGAGCGTGGCCCCGGGGAACCACTTCGCGCCGGGCATGGCGGCGTCGGCGAGGACGGTCTCGTACGGGGAGGAGAAGCGCACGTCGAACCACTCGACGACGGACCGCCAGAAGGTCCCGGGCTCGCGCACCGACCAGGCATGCAGCGCGTGGTAGCCGGCGACGGGGTCCGCGGCGTCCGGGGCGGGCGCGCCGTGGTGCTCGGCGGCCCAGGCCTGGAAGCGCGTCACCTGGGCACCGGAGACTCGGTCCGGGCCGGGCTGCCACAGCGGCTGCTCGGTCGCCGGGTCGGCGGTGGGCTCAGGTGTGGTGCTCATGGGGCGGCTCCCGGACGGTACGCGACGCTGCGTGATGTGCGGCTGGACCCCGGCCGGGCGGAATGTCCCCGGTCGCGGCTGGGCAGGACGATGCCACGTGATCGTCTCCGGCGCCAGGGCACCCCCCACACATTCGGGGGTGGAAGCATGTGCCGGGCCGCCAGGTGGAAGGTGGCCGGCCGGCGGCGGGGCGGGCGGGAACGGTGAAAGGGTGGGCCTTATGGATGCTCGGGACCTGGTGCGACAGGTACGGCAGGTCGGATCGGCGAACGGGCTGAGGGCGGTGCGCGCGGCGTGGCGCCGGCAACGCACCGACGCGCGGGACCTCCCGCGGCGGGGGCCGGAGCGGGCGCGGGTGCCGGGGTCCGCCGAGGGCGCGGATCCGCTGCCGGGCGGAGGGGTGGTCCGCTTCGCCCGGTCGACCCTGCGGGTGCGGGTCGCGGCGGGCGGCGCGGTGTTCTGCGGCTGGGACGGTGCCGAGCCGGAGCCGTCGTACGCGCTGGACGGCGGCTGCCCCGACGCCGACACCCGGGCGGTCATCGAGCCCGACAAGGACGGCTGGCGGGTGGTGTCGGAGCGCATCACGGTGCTGGTCTCCCGGCACGGGGCGGTGGAGTTCCGCACGCCGGGAGGTCTGCTGCTGCGTCGTGACCTGCCGCCGCGCTGGTGGGACCCGGTGAACGCGGCGGAGGGCACGGAACCGCGCTGGGTGCAGCGCTCGGAGACGCCGGCGGACGCGGACGTGTTCGGGCTCGGCGGGCGGGCTTCGGGGCCGCGGCTGGGCGAGGGCGCGTACCGGCTGTGGAACACCGACCCCGGCGGCGCCTTCGAGCCGGAGACCGATCCGCTGTACATCACCATGCCGCTGCAGCTGGTCGTCGCGGACGCGGGCAGCCACCTGGTCTTCCACGACAACACCTGGGACGGCCGGGTGACCCTGCGTGACGGCGAGGAGGGCGCGGGATCGGGCCACGACCGCCCCGGCGGCTGCGAGACGCGGATGGACGGCGGCCCGCTGCGCTACTGGGTGATCCCCGGCACTCCCGCGCGGATCCTGGCCTCCTGGACCGCGCTGACCGGCCGGCCCGCGCTGCCGCCGCGCTGGGCGCTGGGGTACCAGCACGCGCGGTGGGGCTTCGGCACGGCGGCGGAGGTACGGCGGGTCGCGGCGGGTTACCGCGACCGCGAACTGCCGCTGTCCGCGCTGCACCTGGACATCGACCACTACGACGGCCACCGGGTCTTCACCGTCGACCGCGAGCACTTCCCCGACCTGCCCGCGCTCGCCGAGGAGTTGCGCGGGCACGGGGTGCGCCTGGTGTCGATCGTGGACCCCGCGGTCAAGCTGGAGCCGGGCAACCCGGTCCACGACAGCGGGGCGGCGGGCGACGCCTTCGTGCGCGACGCGCAGGGGCGTCCGGTGCGCGGCGTGGTGTGGCCGGGCGACGCCGTCTTCCCCGACTTCACCGACCCGCGGGTGCGCAAGTGGTGGGGCGGGCTCTACGCGGAGCGGCTCGCCCAGGGCTTCGCCGGGGTGTGGCACGACATGAACGAACCGGTGTCCTTCGCCGCGTTCGGCGACACCACCCTCCCCCGCTCCGCCCGGCACGCCCTGGAGGGCCGCGGCGGCGACCACCGCGAGGCGCACAACGTGTACGGGCTGACCATGGCGCGCGCCGGACACGAGGGGCTGCGTGAACTGCGCCCCGGCTCCCGGCCGTTCCTGTTCTCGCGCTCCGGCTGGGCGGGCATGCAGCGGTACGGCGGCACGTGGTCGGGCGACGTGTCGACGGGGTGGCCCGGGCTGCGTTCCTCGTTGTCGCTGGTGCTGGGGCTCGGCCTGTGCGGGGTGCCGTACTCGGGTCCGGACGTGGGCGGGTTCACCGGGAGCCCGTCGCCGGAGCTGTACCTGCGCTGGTTCCAGATGGCCGCGTACTTCCCGTTCTTCCGCACGCACTCGGCGATCCACGCCGGTCACCGCGAGCCGTGGGGCTTCGGGCCGCAGGTGCTGGAGGCGGCCGGGGCGGCCATGCGCGGGCGGGAGCGGCTGATGCCGTACCTGTACACGCTGGCGCACACCGCGCGGCGTTCGGGCGCACCCTATGTGCGGCCGGTGTGGTGGGGCGATCCGGAGGACCGCAAGCTGCGTGCCTGCGGGGACGCCTTCCTGCTGGGGGACGCGCTGCTGGTGGCGCCGGTGCTGGAGCAGGGGGCGACGGAACGGGCGGTGCGGCTGCCGCGGGGCCTGTGGTACGACACCGCGACCGGGGAGGCGTACCAGGGGCCCGGGCAGGTGCTGTTGCCCGCGCCGCCGGAGCGCATCCCGCTGCTGGCCAGGGCCGGTGCCGTGGTGCCGGTGGCGGAGGAGGACGGCACCGTGACGCTGGAGGTGTGGACGCCCGCGCCCGGGCGCACCGGGGGCGGCATGCTGATCACCGACGCCGGGGACGGATGGGCCGACCCGCGGGTGGAGCGCTTCGGCTCGCGGGTGGCGGACGGCGGGGTCGTCGTGGAGCGTGAGGAGCACGACGAGGTGGGGTACCGGGTGCGGGTGCGCGGCACGGCGGTGCAGTAGCCGCCGTTCGGTGGCGGCGGTTCAGTAGCGGCCGTCGAACCAGTTGCGCACCGCCTCGGTGTGCAACGGGAAGGCCAGTTCCGCGGGGGCGAGGAGGAGTTCCCGGCCGTCGGTCTCGTCGGTGACGACGGCGGGCGGGAGGTCCTCGGCGGCACGCTCGGGCAGGAGGCCGAAGACCAGCAGGTGCCCGGTGTCGCCGCTGAGGGCGTCGGCGAGCCGTACCTCGCCCGCGGCCGCCTTGATGCCGGTCTCCTCGTCGAGTTCGCGGACGACGGCCTCCTGCCACGTCTCGCCGAGGTCCACGAAGCCGCCGGGAAGGGCGAGCAGTCCGCGCCGCGGCTCGATCGCCCGGCGCACGAGGAGCAGACCGGTGCCCTCGGCGGTGCGCACGGGCACCAGGGCGACGGCGACCGGGAGCGGATTGCGGTACGTGATGCCGCCGCAGGCCGCGCAGGTGCGCGGCCAGCCCGCGCCGGGGGCGAACTCCGTACCGCAGTAGGAGCAGTGGCTGTCCTTCTGACGAGTGGTCACGCGCGGACTGTAGCGGACCGCGTCCGGGGGACCGGACGGTTCCGTACGGCTGCCCGGGCACGGGTGTCGTGTGCGGAGCCCTGTCCGTGGTGGCGGGTGAGAGGGCACACTGACGTCCGTGACACCCGAATCCCTCGGAAAAGGCGCCAATCTGCCGGTTCCCGTGCCCGCCGTGCGGGCCGTGCTCGACTGGACCGCGGGTCCCGGCGTGCCCGACGTCGACGCATCGGCGCTGCTGCTGAACGGCGACGGGCGCGTGCGCTCGGACGCCGACTTCGTGTTCTACAACCAGCCCGCGCACGCCTCCGGCGCCGTGCGGCACGCCGGTAAGCAGGCGGGTCCCGGACCGGCCTCGGACGCGCTCGACGTGGACCTGGCCCGCGTGGAGCCGGCGGTCGAGCGGATCGTGCTGTGCGCCTCCGCGGACGGCGGGACCTTCGGACAGGTCCCGGGGCTGCGGCTGCGGCTGCTCGACGCCCGCAACGGGGCCGAGATCGCGCGGTTCGACATGCTGGCGACGACCGAGACGGCCTTCCTCGGCGGCGAGCTGTACCGGCGCGGCGGGGTGTGGAAGTTCCGGGCCGTCGGGCAGGGCTACGCCTCGGGGCTGGCCGGGCTTGCCACGGACTTCGGCATCTCCGTGGACACGCCGCAGACGCCCGAGGCGCCGGTCGCACCGGCCGCCGCGCCGCCACCGCCGCAGTACCTGTCTCTTTAACAACTCCCCAACCCCACCGGTCTCCCCTAACATTCGAATGCACCC
>NZ_JARAVO010000267.1:0-12331 GCF_033792805.1 Streptomyces sp. PA03-1a | reverse complement strand
TGCACAGCAGCCTCGGCTACCGCAGCCCCGCCGAATATGAGACAGCACACGCAGCCTGACCACCACACCATTGGTGTCCGTCAAAGCGGAACAAGCTCACACATAGGTAGGCCCGAGGGCCATGAGGTCAGAGCCGCGGTGACCGGGTCGGCCGGCGCTCCGATGCTTTAGGCAGCCACCATGGGGCGAGCTCGAGGATCGGGGCCCACATCGGGCTATTGCGGGCAGGTCCAGAGACTGCCCGAGTCGCGGGGAGCTTACGGGCCCCGATCTCTCGCCCCATGGCAGCTCCAGCCCAAAGCCTCTCCACACCGGCCTCATGCGAGAGCGCCCTCCCGGCCGTGGCGGGCCGAGAGGGCGCTCAAGTGACGCCAGAACCTCCTACAGCTTGGAGGTTTCAATAGCGAGGACTGGGACGGCCTTATGCCCAGTCAGTGCAGGAGTTGAGGAAGGTGCTCCCTTCGAAGCGAGCAATCTCGACACCCTTCTCGTAGATGCCGTAGCTGCTCTGGGCCGTGGTGGACCACACCTTGGTGGTGCCGTTGCCATCGGCGTTGGTATGCCAGGGCCACGTGAGGGTCTGCCCGGTGTCCGTCTTGGTGAGGTAGCGAACTCGGACGCTGTGGCCATCGGCCGATGTGTCCTTGACCGAGAGAGTCACCTGCACCTCGGCCCTCGGGTCAGAGCCGTTGACGGACACGGACGAGCCAGAAGCGCCCGTAGTCGAGCAGCTGGCGGTCTTGGTCACTGCGGCCGCAGCGCTCGAAGTGGAAGCTGCTCCCACCGTGAGCGCGGTTGCCGCGAAACACACACCCAGGGTGCGGCTGACCATCTTTACGCGGTTCACGTTAACTCCTTTTGGATCTTGAGATGGTGAAGATCAGACCACCGGCAGGGAGCACCAACAAGAACGTTTTCAGACGTGTGTGCTGTCTTGTTCTCGGTTCGGGCGAGTCGGAAGGAGACGGTTGCGGTCGCGTGCCCAGCGCCCCTGGGCCGTGTCTGGGCCGTCCAAGGGCGCTCAAGGGCGACCAAAGGTGACAATAGTTGGCGGGTTGACCGCAGGTCACAGGGCTGGTCGCCTCGGTTATCCCAGGTCGGCGGAAGCCCGATTCACTTCCAGAAGAACTGATTACGCGCCCTTTCGCGCGCTTGCTACTTTTTGGAACCGTGAGCCAGAGTGATGCCCAAGCAGCTGCATTCTTCAGGGACGTCGCACGCGAGCGGACGGTTTGGTTCGTACGTGACGATGCCGGCAGCCCTGCCCCGATGGACTCCAGCGGACGGGGAGCAGCTCCGTGCTGGTCCACGGCCGCGCGCGCGAAACGGCCGCCGAACTCTGGGGTGGAAACCTTCGAGTCGAGTCTCTGACGTTGGACCACTGGCGCAATGCCGGGCTTCCTGACCTGTCCGGCGAACAATTGCTAGTCGGGATCAACTGGACGGGCCCACGGTTGGTGGGATGGAGCTTCACCGTCCCCGAGGTGATCAATCGCCTCACCCACGCGCTCGGCGAATCTTCCCCCGGTCCAGCACCGGCCTCCGGTTAGGCGAGCGACCCGTGAGTGCCCCTCTCAGTGACCGTGCCACATCCGTGCCAGAACGGGAGGGGACTCACGGGGAACCGGGGTGCCGAGGGGTGCGCCTGCCGGACTCTGTTCAAGGTGGGGAATCCACAGGTCACGCCGGTGTTCGCCCCACCTCGCCCCTAAGGCGGTGCTCATATGCCGGTTGGGCCGATTACGGGGCCGGAGGCTTCCAGGCGGTGGACGAGTGCACGCAGGGCCCGGAGTTCGGCGTCCAGTGCCTGCGTGCCTTCGCGGGTGAGGGCGATCCACGTGCGGGGGCGCTTGCCAGCGTAGCCCTTCTCCAAGGTGATCAGGCCTGAGTCCTCCAGCACCTTCAGATGCCGGGACAGGTTTCCGTCGGTGACGGCCAGTTGCTTCTTCAGGAAGCCGAACTCGACCCGGTCGGCTTCGCGAGCGACGGTGAGGATGCCGAGCCGCACGCGCTGGTGGACGGTGTCGTCCAGCGCGTGGGTCGGATGCAGTCCTTCGTGGTTGTCACGCGCGGCGGACGAGTCCTCGACGCTCATGAGGCGACGGTACGCGTACCGGCAGCGTCCGGGGAGGCCCGGCGGCGGACTGCCACCCGCTCCGCCAGACCAGCGAGGAGTAGGACCGCCGCAAGCAGGAGAGCCTTGGCCTGCGGGCCGTCGGTCCAGCCGGGGTGGGTGGGGTGCTCCCAGGGGAGCCACCCGCTGCCCCAGGAGGCTCCCAGGTAGGCCGTGAGGACCACGGCGTGAGCAGTGCCGGCCGCTGCGGCGATCCAGCTGCGTTCGGCCATGCCGAGGGCGAGGAGTCCGATGCCGACCAGGTACCACGGGGAGGCGTAGCTGTTCTCCAGCAGTGCGGCCTCCCACGGTTGGTTCCTGCCGAACAGCAGCATGACCAGGGCCGTCGTGATCGCCGCGGTGGCTGTGACGGTTGCGCGAATCCACACAGCGCGGCGCGGGACGATGCCGCGAGTCTCGCCACGCAGGCGATACCAGCGGGCGAAGACGAACCATGCCAGGGGGAGGAGCGCGAACCAGACGCCCCAGGCCGCGAAGCGCAGGACGGCGCCGTCGAACTCGCCTTTCAAGCAGGGAGTTCCCGGCTCATGCACGACGCACAGGCCAGTCAGCTCGGCGTAGGCGAAGGCTGGATAGGACCCGATGTAGCGCCCGTGGGCCCCAAAGTTGAAGGCGTACCGGGCGACCGGAGTGGCCGCCAGCGCCAGGAGACCGAAGCCGAGGAGGGGGACCCACGAGCCGTTCAACTGCGTCCGGGTCCTGGCCCGCAGGCCTTCCGTCGCGGCCAACAGGCCGGCCGCCCGCGTCCTCGTTTCGGATTCCGCGCTGCTCGGTGTGGGTGCTCCCATGATGTCCCCCGCTAGTCGCGCTTCAGCAGCGCTGGAAATCGGATTGCCAGCCGGCCACCCGCCACTCACTAACTTTGTGATGCAAAGTACATGGCAGTCAAGAGCAAGCGTCATACCGTCCGTTCCCAGGCGAGCCCCCTGGGGATCAGCCACGGTCACTGCGGCCAACCGGCCAGTCCCATAGAGCCTCCATCCCGCGGGAGGTTCGGGATGTAATCCACAAGTCGACTCGATTGCATCTTTGAGGCCGAGGCAGAACGACCGCGCGTTGATCGCGAACAGGCGCCCAATCCGTCCTTACCGACGCGCGTTCAGCGCGTTCTGCCGTGCCCAATGCATGCCCGATCGGGGCGGTAACCGACAGTCGATCAGGGGCCACCGCGAACCCCCGCAACGGCATCTTGAGCCACCAGACCTGGCGGGTCAGGATCTGTTTGGTGTTCGTCCAACCTTGCGATTCCCAAGCTCAGAGTGCGGCGCCCAGTAGCCCATCGCAGCAGCGATCGGCGTCGGTCGGTGATCTCTCGGTCTCGGCCGTTGACCATGCTGATAGATCAGCGCACGCGGAGTGCTGTGGCCCATCCTGGTCATCAGCTCCCGCAGGCTCACGCCGGAGGCGGCCAGGGTGTTCCCCGTGTGTCGAAGATCGTGAAAGTGCACGTCCGCCGTGCCCGACCTGGACCGCGCGCGGATCCAGTCGTCGCGGATGTTGCTCCGCCGCACCTGCCCACCCCCGGGGACCGAGGGAGACGTGACCGTCCCGGCCGTGCCCGGCGTAGGTGTCGAGGTGCCGCTGAACGTCCGGAAGCAGTTCGCTCGGGAGGGCCACTCATGCCAGCTCCCGCCCACAGCCGCGCCGCCGACCTCGCGCCTCAGCTGCCCGCACTTACCGACCTGCAACCTTGACTGGACGTGATCAAGGCCTGGATAAGATCACGCCCGACACGTACGAGGTTGGGGGCGGGACCTAGGTGAAGCGGCAACTAGTTTCGATCGCTTGCGGTGGAACGGCGGCTCTGGTGCTGCTGGCAGGTTGCAGCAATTCCCACGCTGAGCCGAACCCTGACCGAGCCGCCTCGCCGGCTGCGTCCACAGGCCAGGAGGAGGCTCCCCAGTCGCCCAAGGCAGCAATTGCCGTTCACGTCAAGACGGTCCTGGAGCACCGCCTCACTCCCAATGAGTCGCGGTTCGGTTCAGGCACAGGGTCGCCCTGCTCAACCTCGTCAGCGCGGATGTTCACTGCCGAGTGCCGCTCTGCAGCGGAAGCCACAGGGGCCGATGCATCGTTCGCTCTGGAGCAGATCGAGCACCACGAAGGCTTTGCGACGCTGCGTTCTGTCGCCAACAAGCTCCGGACCGCTGTCGCTAGGTACCAACAGCTTGGCTGCGCCAACAACCCGACCAGCGCATCGACCCGTCACGCCTGCCTTGAGCCTGCGGCCCTCATCGCTCAAGGCTTCCCAGATCTTCGCGATGGCGCCAACCTCGGCCTGGGGGGGCTCTAGGCCACGGTCCGACCGGGCCGTCTCCGGGCCGTCCGGCGGTGCTCAATGACAACCAAGCTGACAACCGCTGACAACCCAACCGCAGGTCAGAGTACCGACCAAGAACGTCTCCCAGGTCAGGTGACCGGAGAATCACTTCCAGGAGAACCGATCCGACTACCTTCGGCAGGGTACGGATGCGTTTCCTGATCAATGCGGACCGGCGCATGGTGGTGGTCTTCGAGCCGGCCGCGGCCGAGTACGTGATGGAGCCGGACAAGGACGTCGTCGTGGAGTGGTTCGGAGACGGCGATGACGGCATGGTCTCCTTTGAAGCTGAGGACTTCGTTGTGCACGCGCCGAGCGGTGGCTACAACAGGGCCTGGGACTCCGAAGGCATAGAGATCTACATAGGGCCTGAATCAGGACCAGACGCACGCTGACGTATCGGGCTGGCCGCATGACAGACTGCCGTCCATGACGCACAGCCGAAAGGGCCATGCCGCGTAGGCGCCCCTCACGCCTCCGGGCGAACAACAGACGCTTTGCTGCCAATCACGGCAGTTACTCAAAGATCAGCCGACTCTCGGGCCCCGCTCAAGCACGAGTCATCGAGTTGGAACGAACCCGGCTCCAGCCCGGCCTGGTAGGGCAAGCTCTCTCCCGTTGGGCAGCCATCGGACAAGCGCCGAAGGACCAGCTTCCCTCACCGTTCAGTGACCGGTGCGGCGTCCCAGACTGCTGCCCTGAGCCCTCAGACGAGCGAGATCTACTGGAGCTGGCGATCTGTGCTCTCCCAAAAAAGACAGCCCGAGAGTTGCGCAGCATCGTGCAGACTCTCGACCTGAAAATCCTCGAAAGACCCGATGGCCTGCCATACGGCGAGCCGACACATTGTTGGTGGCGAGAAGCCTTCTGATCCGATCGTGCCCCATAGCCGAGTTGGTGCTGTTGGGCCTGATCCGCTGTGGCGGACATCCGAGATCTGGGGTTCAGCCCCGGGAGGATGTCCATCATGGAGAGCATGGGGAAGAAGACGCCACGCCCTCGCCGCTCGTTCACGCCGGAGTTCAGGGCCGAGATCGTCGAGCTGTGCCGACGCGGGGACCGCTCGGTCGGCCAGGTCGCCAAGGACTTCGATCTCACCGAGACCGCGGTGCGCGACGGGGTGAAGCAGGCCGAGGTCGGCGCCGGCGAGCGTGACGGCCTGACCAGCAGCGAACGTGAGGAGCTGGCCGCGCTGCGGCAGGAGAACCGGCGGCTGCGGGAGGACGTGGAGGTCCTCAAGCGGGCCACGGCTTTCCCCCTGTCGCTGCACCCCGTGGGCAGTCGGCCCCCTGACCGCTGTGGGTGGTCAGGGGGCCGGTCGGTACTGGTCACGCGGAAGGCGTGGATTCGACGGAACACAGCGCGTCCTGGCGGCACTCGGGGAAGCGAGAGGTGCTCCCGACGACTGATCCGTGCGAGTCAGCCCAGGACGTTCGTCGTCCAGTCGTGCTGGTCCGTCCCGAGCAGGGTGAACCGCTTCAGCCACGCCTTCGGGCCGCCCACCGTGCGGTAGGCGTCCACGCCGTACATCGACTCGGTGCAGAGTTTGAGGCCGCGCTCCCGGACGCAGGTCGGCTTGGGCGGGACGTGCTGGGAGCCTACCGGGGGCGAGCTTTTTGCGGGCTCGGGCAGGTCCGGCTGGACCGTGGTCGTGATGTACCTCCCCCCGACCAGGAAGCTGATGGTGGTCGTCCAGGGCACATGCCTTGCCCAAGGGGTCGGATCCTCCTGGAAGTAGGCCGAGGAAAGCGTGAGTCCCGCGGGCACATCGCTGATCCGGAACGGCAACGGAATCGCCCGGTGAGCCACGACGACCCCTTCCGCGATCCGGTGCAGGATCTCCTGTGCGCCGGTACCTGCCATGTACTCGGCGCTCAGTTCGGCCCAGCGGCCGTCCGCTGTCTGCCAGCGCAGAGTCCACCCGCCGGCGGGCCCCCAGGCGGCCGTCGCGCTCTTCCCCACCCAGTACGCGGGGCGGCCGTTGACCGACGGCGCCTCGACCCGGTGCTGCCGCGGGCCTCCCGGGTAGAAGGGCCGCCCGGTCGAGGGCGTGGTCCCCTCGGGGTAGACCTTGAGCCAGAGGATGGGTGCGACCGAACCGCCTTCGGGGACCTTGCCTTGGGCCCGCACGACGGTTTTGCCCTTCTCCGGCAGGTAGCCGAGGGCGTCGATGTTCTTCGGGAGCCAGCCGAAGGACGCCTCCACGGTCAAGAGGGCGTGGCCTGTGTCCGGGGCGGGGGTGGGAGCGGTCCAGACCCGGCTCGCGGCCGGCGTCGGCCGCTCGGCCCGGTCGACACCGGGCGGCAGGAACGACACCACCGCGGTCGCCGCCACCGCAGCCGCCACCGCACCGAGCGCCGCGAACCGCCTGCGCCGCACCCGGACCCTGCCCTCCCGCACCGCCCTGCCGACATCGACACCACTCGCGGGCGCAGCCGTGCCGGCCAACTCACCCAGTTCCCGGGTCAACTCATCGGTCCCGTCACGCATCACACAGTCCTCCCAGCAGTAGTGGCGGAACGGGCGGCGAGCACCCCACGCAGAGCCTGAAGACCACGCGCCGTCTGGCTCTTGACGTTCCCCGGAGAACAACCCAGCGCATCGGCGGTCTGCTCGACACTCAGATCGTGGTAATAGCGGAGCACCAAAGTCGCGCGTTGCCGGGGCGGAATCGCCGCCAACGCCCGCCGCAGATCAAGGGAGGCATCCGGATCGGCCGGCGGCGCCGGATGGTCCTCCACCGGCCGGCCCTGCCACCGAGCCGCCCACCGCAGCCGCGGCGAACGCTGCTCCGCCAAAAACGTGTTCACCAGCACCGCCCGGGCATAACCGTCCGGGTTCTCCGCACGCCGCATCCGCCGCCAGTGGACGTACAACTTCGTGAAGGTCTCCTGCACCAGGTCATCAGCCCGATGCCAGTCCGAACACAACAAAAAGGCCACTCTGCGCAGCCAGTCCGCTCTGGACTCGGCGAACTCCCTGAACTCCTCATCACGCCCGCGCTCCGCCATGGACGGCACTCCTTTCCAGGCCGCACTCCAGGTGAAGCCCGACACCCTGATGCAAGAAGCGAGGCGAAAGGTTGCACGGCCCATCGTGCCTGCGGCGATCAGTTCTCCCGTCGTGGTGCGGCAGGATCGTCACCGTGCACGGGGGTCACCGGAGAGGGGCCTGTCACCAGCCGGGCAGAAGCACCAGGTGCCCCGGTACCCTCGCTCCCGGAGAGGTCGGACAGCGGCTGCTCCAGGCACGGCCTACTCCGGTGCGCGATAGGCGGCGGCCAGGTAGTCGCCGACGTTGTCCGAGGCGACCAAGACGATCCGCCCGTCCTTCAGCCGTATCCCGAAGCACTTGTCCACTTCGCCCTTCGCGATGAAGTTCAGCTCCGGCACGGAGTACCGGCCGACGATCTTCCCCGTCGCGGGATCCTGAACGGTGAAGGAGTTGTACTTGTGCCCCTTCTTCCGCCATTCCTGGATCGGTTGCCGCGTCACGCCCGGTTCTCTCGCCACGAACTTCTGACCGTCACCGCCTCCCATGGGGTTCAGATCCGTGCCGGTACGCGCGTCGTACGTGGACCGGTCGACGAGGCCCCGGTCCTGTGAGTCCAGTGCCCTTGACGCACTTGCCGGGTAGTCCAGCTGCCGGTAGTACATGCTGTGGCCGTCCGACAACCGGATGGCCTCGAGCGACATGTTCGAGACGCGGACGATCCGGTCGTCCATCACCCAGACGGCACGCACGTAGTCGTAGTCCCCCGCGTACCCCGTCGGCACGTCCCAGAGTTTCCTCAGGATCGGCCCGTGCCCGCCGTTGGCGTTGTCGGGGTTGCCCTCGCTCGCACAACCGGAGAGCGCCGGCCCCCCGAGGAGACCCAACGCGACGACCCCCGCGGCGCATCTGGATCTGCGGGGCCTCCGGGTGCCGGACCGGCGGATGGATCGGACGGCGCGCACGAAATCAGCCCCCACGAGACGGACGACAGATCCGCACAGCCTAAAGGTTGTCCCCGTACGGGGTGGGAGTTGCCCGGTGAGGGCGAGGTCGTGCAGGCGGGCGCGGCCGCTACGGATTCTCCCCGGAGTTTCCCACCGTCGGGGGGGCACATGGAATGCGTGGGCCGCATCGAGGCCCTGGGCCCGGATGCCGGGGGACTGACGATCGGCGAGCGCGTGGTGACCGTCGCGGTCCCGGCGGTACCCGGGCCGCGCGTGGCCGGCACGTGGCAGGAATACCTCGTCGCCGATGCACGAAGGCTCCTGCCGGTCCCCGACCAGATGAGCGACTCCGACGCCTGTCAGCTCGCCGTCAACCCGTTGACCCCGCTGCTCCTGGTGACTCGCGAACTCGACGTACAGCCGGGTGAATGGTTGTTGCAGACGGCCGCGGGCTCCACCGTCGGCCGGCTCGTCATTCAGCTGGCCGGGCATCTGGGTATGCGCACGATCAACGTCGTGCGGCGACGCGATGCCGTCGAGGAGATCAGGGCACTCGGCGGCGACGAGGTCATCTGCACGGAGGACGAGGACCTGGTGCACCGCGTGGCCGAGATCGCGGGGCCGGACGGCGTGCGCAAGGCCATCGACTGCGTCGCGGGCCCCGTTGGTGCCCAGGTGTCCCAGGCCTTGGCTCCCGGAGGACAGGTCGTGGTCTACGGCGCGCTCTCCACCCATCGGCAGACCGACCCGGCAGCGCTGACGATCCCGCTGTCGGCGCGCTCGGTCATCTACGAGACCAAAGCGGTCCGTGGCTTCTGGCTGAACCGCTGGTTCGGGAGTGCCTCACCTGAGGACGCGCTGCGCGCGCTGTCCGAGGTCCGTGATCTCGTCGCCGACGGCGTGCTGAGCATCCCCGAAGGCCGGCCGTTCCCGCTCGAACGCTTCATCGAAGCCATCACGCTCGCCGAGACACCCGCGCACGGCGCCAAACCACTCTTCGTCTTCGGGTAGGACGCCGTACCACGGCAGCCCTCGAACAGCGGTGGGTGAACCGCCGGGGCGCATGCCGTAGGGCCAGTTCAGGGGCTTGATCCCCCGGAACTGGCCCTTTCTCGTGATCACGGCCGTACCGTATGCGTGCCACAGGGCTCGGGCAGCCGCTTCGGGGCGCCCGTCGACGTCAGCCCAGCACGTTCGTCGTCCAGTCGTGCTGGTCCGTCCCGAGCAGGGTGAACCGCTTGAGCCAGCCCTTCGGGCCGCCCACGGCGCGGTAGGCGTCCACGCCGTACTCCGAACCGGTGCAGAGCTTGAGGCCGTCCTCCCGGACGCAGGTGGACGTGGAGCGCTGGACAACCGCGCCTGGCGGCGGGCTCATGGTGGGCTCGGGCAGGTCCGGCTGGACCGTGGTGTGGATGTACATCCCGCCGACGATGAAGTCGACGGTGGCCGTCCAGGGCGCGTCGTCCGGCCTCCGCCCCATGTCGAAGGAGGCCTCGGAAACGGCGAATCCCGCGGGCACATCGCTGATCCGGAACGGCAACGGAATCGCCCGGTGAGCCACGACGACCCTTTCGGCGATCTTGTGCAGGGTCTGCTGCCCCGCGGTCCCCGGCATACCGTCACCCTGCAACTCCGCCCACCGGCCGTCCGCGGTCTGCCAGCGCAGATGCCAGACACCCGCGGGGCCCCAGGCTGCCGTCGGGCTCTTCCCCACCCAGTACGCGGGGCGGCCGTTGACCGGCGGCGCGTCGATCCGGTACTGCCGAGGACCTCCGGGGTACCAGGGGCGCCCGAGCGACGGCTTGGTTCCCTCGGGGTAGACGTCGAGCGAGAGGCCGGGCCCCCTCACACCGCCTTCGGGGATCTTGCCCGCGACGCTCACGACGGTTCTCTTCTGCTGCGGCGAGTACTCGATCTTGTCGAAGCCAGCCGGGAGCCAGCCGAAGGACGCCTCCAGGGTCAAGGGGGCGTGGCCTGTGTCCGGGGCGGGGGTGGGAGCGGTCCAGACCCGGCTCGCGGCCGGCGTCGGCCGCTCGGCCCGGTCGACACCGGGCGGCAGGAACGACACCACCGCGGTCGCCGCCACCGCAGCCGCCACCGCACCGAGCGCCGCGAACCGCCTGCGCCGCACCCGGACCCTGCCCTCCCGCACCGCCCTGCCGACATCGACACCACTCGCGGGCGCAGCCGTGCCGGCCAACTCACCCAGTTCCCGGGTCAACTCATCGGTCCCGTCACGCATCACACAGTCCTCCCAGCAGTAGTGGCGGAACGGGCGGCGAGCACCCCACGCAGAGCCTGAAGACCACGCGCCGTCTGGCTCTTGACGTTCCCCGGAGAACAACCCAGCGCATCGGCGGTCTGCTCGACACTCAGATCGTGGTAATAGCGGAGCACCAAAGTCGCGCGTTGCCGGGGCGGAATCGCCGCCAACGCCCGCCGCAGATCAAGGGAGGCATCCGGATCGGCCGGCGGCGCCGGATGGTCCTCCACCGGCCGGCCCTGCCACCGAGCCGCCCACCGCAGCCGCGGCGAACGCTGCTCCGCCAAAAACGTGTTCACCAGCACCGCCCGGGCATAACCGTCCGGGTTCTCCGCACGCCGCATCCGCCGCCAGTGGACGTACAACTTCGTGAAGGTCTCCTGCACCAGGTCATCAGCCCGATGCCAGTCCGAACACAACAAAAAGGCCACTCTGCGCAGCCAGTCCGCTCTGGACTCGGCGAACTCCCTGAACTCCTCATCACGCCCGCGCTCCGCCATGGACGGCACTCCTTTCCAGGCCGCACTCCAGGTGAAGCCCGACACCCTGATGCAAGAAGCGAGGCGAAAGGTTGCACGGCCCACGACTCGGGTACCGGAACCGGCGCGCTCACCCAGAAGGGCCGCGCGCGACGCCTGGGCGGAGCGGACCTGAAAGCTCGTCCGCGCGACGGCGGAGGCCGGTGGCAACAGCATCCTCGTTGATCGGGCGACGGCCGCCCCCGCGCCGGATGCGGCCCGACAGGGGCGCACATACGCTGTGAGAGGACGCCCCTCTCTTTGTCGAGGTGAGAGATCGTGCCGCTCTACATCACGCTGCTGAGCTGGACCGACCAGGGGATCCGCGCCTACGCCGACACGGCCGACCGGGCCGACGCCTTCGGCGACGCCCTGCGGCGCGTCGGGGGGCAGCTCGTGGACATCTACTGGACCGTGGGGCCCTACGACCTCGTGGCGCTCGTCGAGGCGCCCGACGACGAGACCGCCGCCGCGGCGCTGCTGCGGCTCGGCGCGATCGGCAACATCCGCAGCACGACCCTGCGGGCCTTCGGGCGGGACGAGGTCGAGGGCATCATCGCCAAGGCGTCCGCCTGAGGAACGAGGGCCTCGCCACCGCACCTGGACGAACTTCGGGCGGGCCCCCGGGACGACGGGAGGACCGGGCGGAGCGCGGTCACGAGCCGTCGGCGGCCTGTTCGAAGAAGGAGCCGCGCCTCAGCCGCTCGTAGGAGGGTTCTGCCCGCGCCATCCACGCGTCCACGTCGGCGGCCAGGGACGGGAACCGCTCCTTGAGGGGTGCGGCCAGGGCGGCGATCTCCTCCCAGGAGTCGGCGAGATACGTCTCGTTCTCCAGGCCGATCGCTACGGCCGCGCGGAATGGGTCGTCGGACCGCAGCCACCGATTCGCCACCTGGACGATGCGGGCCATGTGCTCCGCGTCGATGATCCACGACATGGAGGGGAGCTGTTCGGAGACGTAGCCGGGGGCCCGGTGGTCGACGAGGAAGTCCATGACCTGCTCGACGTCCATTGATACCCCCTTGGTGCGGCCGGTTCCCTTGACCGGCGGGGTCACATGCCAGACGCGGGGCCGGAGCCGGGTGAGAACCTTTCCGCGGGGGCCTGAGTCCGCAACCCCCGGGAGGGGTTGCGTGTGGAGGGTGGCAAGGGGCGGGG
>NZ_JARAVO010000266.1:0-12607 GCF_033792805.1 Streptomyces sp. PA03-1a | reverse complement strand
GCCGTGGCCGCCGCCGCCGCCGTGGCCACCGCCACCGCCACCGCCACCGCCGTGTTCGGCGTAGCTGACTGCTGAGGCTGGTGAGCTCGTCGGTGCCGCGACGGCCGCTGAGGCCGCACCCCCAAGGGCGAGCGCGAGGCCTGCCATTGCGGCGAGGGGCCACTTGGAAATACGCATGAGAACTCTCCTAGCCCGGTCGGTTCCTGGGCGTGGACGAGGTTCAAAGGCCGCTGCGCCGGACGGTAAGAGCGGCGCCCCACCGATCTGCGGGTTGTGAGGTCCCGCAGTCAAGTAGGTGATGTTCGAAATGTTGCCTTTGCCACTATTTGTCCACGCTCCCCACGCTGCGACTGTCAGGTCGTGACGTCAAGGAGCGAGCCTGGTAGTGCCACTACCAGGCTCAGGGGGAGGGGGTGCCGAGGGCGGGGACGTCAGTCGCTCGGCGAGTCGTCGTCGAAGGGCTCGTCACTCCACCGGAACCAGGCCCGGTCGTCCTCAATGTGGAGCAGGAACTCGGCCACGGGCCCCGAGGGCGAGCGCAGCGACACCGCACGCCGGACCTCGTCGTAGGCCGCCTCCCACGCGGCCCAGGGCTCGTCCTCCTCGGCCGGCGCGGTCATCGCCGTCTCCATCAGGGCGAGCTCGCGCGCGAACAGCGGCCGGACCCGGTCGAACGCCGCTGCGGGCTCGAACCGCCCCGACAACCACGGGAAGTCGGCCTCCTCGACCGTGATGTCCCCGACGGGTTCCCCGTCGCTCAGCACCCGCCAGATCCCGCCCACGAACCCCATCGTGTGCTCACCGGCCCTCAGTGGCCTCGGCGCCCGCCTGCTGCGGCTCCTCGTGCAGCGCCGAGTCGGCCGCGCCCCGGGTGAAGCCCGTGAAGGCCACGCGCAGCCCCGCGCGTTCGGGCGAGCAGCAGAAGGGCCCCGCGGTGGCGGCGGCGTCCGGGGACAGCGGCGCCAGCCGGACCAGCCGCCAGGGACCGTCGTCGCGGCGGGCACGGATCGTGAGGGCGTCACCGGAACGGCTGGCGCGCACGGTCACCGCGTGCCCGGCCCAGTCGGGCACCGGCGCGAGCGACCAGTCGGACACCCCGCGGGTGACCACCGCGCCGAGGTGCGGCACGCCGTCGGACATCTCGATCCCGGCCTTGACCCAGTTCTCGGCGTCGACGCGGATCATGAGCCCCGCCTGGTCGTACAGCGTGTCGAAGTCCGCGCGGAAGGTCACCTCCATCGACGTGTCCCCCGGGAAGGCGGTGAGCAGGGCGTGCCCGTCGTCGCGCACGAAGCCGTAACCGGTGGTGCGCCAGAAGTCGCTGCGGTCACGGGTGGTGACGAGCATCCCGGAAACGTCCGCCGTGGCCTCCTGCGGGGTGTTGAGCCACGTGGCCTCGTCCCAGTCGATCGGGCGCTGCTCGTTCATGGACCGTCCTTCCGGTCGGGCGGGCCTCTGGGCAGGGTGCGTCGGGGCCGCCGGTCGCGCGGGCGGCCCCAGCGTAGATCAGCGCTCCGACAGCGGGACACGGCCGGGGGTGACGGGGCGCGAGGGCGGGTCATTCCCGCTCGGGGCCGAAGGGCGGCACCTTCGTGGCGGGACCGGGTTCCGGGCCGCCCGACAGGGCCGAGGGCCGGTCGACCGCCCGTGGCTCGTACGACAGGCCGAGACCCAGCGGCTCCCTCCGTACGGTGATCAACGCCGCGTCGTCGCCGAGTCGGCCCCCGCAGTACAGGAGGAGGTCCTCGCGTACGTGCCGCACCAGGTCCTCCGGGGTCTGTTGACCCGGCCACGACGCGATGCGCTCGGCGAGGGGGTAGAAACGGCCGGAGGCGTCACGGGCCTCGGTGACCCCGTCGGTGTACAGCAGCAGCATGTCGCCGGGTGCGAAGGGGAAGGTGTCCACGCCCGGGTGCGAGGGCTGCAGCAGCCCCAGGCCGATGGGCGGCGCGGGCTGCGTCGGGTCGAGGGGCGCGAGGCCGTCGGCGGCCAGCCGGTACGGGGACGGGTGGCCGCAGTTGAGGATGCGGACTTCCGGACGGTCGTCGGGGAAGTCGACGAGGATCGCGGTGATGAACGACTCGACCGCCGTGTCCTCCTCCAGGCCGTCGGCGCAGCCCTGCGCCGCCTTCCAGGACACCGTCGCCTCCAGGTGCGCGTACATCGCGGGCAGCGGCGGGGCCCGGTAGGCGACGCTGCGGAACGCCCCGAGCAGCAGTGAGGCGTCGCCGATCGCCGGCAGGCCCTTGCCGCGGACGTCCCCGATGAGCAGCCGGGTGCCGCCGGGCGTGCGCACCGCCGCGTACAGGTCGCCGCCGATCCGGGCCTGGTCCTCGGCGGCCTGGTAGTCGAAGGCGATCCGCAGCGGGCCGATGCGCTCCGGCAGGGGCTGCAGGACGACCTGCTGCGCGGCCTCCGCCACCGAGCGCACCTGTTGCAGCTCGGCCTGGTGCCGTTCGCGCAGCCGGCAGAAGAGCACGGTGAGGGCCGAGACGAGGACGAGCGCGATGATCTCGCTCTGCCGGTACGACGTGGTGATGGTGCCGTCGGCCACCGACACCACGGTGAGCGACGCCACCGCCAGGGCCCCGATGAGGGCGGTGAGCCGGAGCCCGCCGAACGACGCGGTCAGTGCCGGTGCCACCACCAGGAGCGGTCCCAGGTGCCCCTCCGTGGGGATCACCAGGTCGCTGATGACGATCGCCACGATCAGCAGCACCGGGACCGCGATCAGGGCAGGGGTCCGCTCGGCTGACCAGTACGTGCCTGCGCGTGGTGCAAAACGCATATCTCTTGCTTACACCCCTCCCGTCGCCCCCGCCCGTGGCGGGACCTCGGCGGGAACGGGGAGGAGCAGCGCCGTCACGTTGTCGTGCCCGCCGGCGTCGAGCGCGTACCCGACCAACGAGCGCGCGCCGTCCAGAAGCCCGCCGCCGGGGGAGCCGGGTGCGGGAGCCAGCCGGGCCCGCAGCGCCTCCGCGCCGGGGAGGTACCGCCACAGCCCGTCGGTGCACAGCAGGAGACGGCCGGGCACCGCCGGCCGGCTGCTGCGCACCCGCGGTACGGGCTCGCCGTTCCCGGCGCCCAGCCAGCCGGTCAGGACGTCGAGTTCGCCGGTGTCGTCCTCGGTCAGCGCGATGGCCAGGCCCTCGTCCGGCAGCCAGTACGCACGGCTGTCACCGATCCACGCACACCACAGGCCGTCCGGACCGGCGACGCCCGCGACGAAGGTGCAGGCCGGTGCCTCGTCCGGTGCCACGGCGAGTGCCGCGACCGCGCGTCCCGCGCGCCCGGTGGCGTCCTCGAGCGCGACCTCCGGTACGGTCCCCGCCCGCAACGCCGAGGCCAGCGCATCCGAGGCGACCTCGGCCGCGAGCAGGGCCGCCCGCTCGGACCGGGGTGACATGGACACCCCGTCGCACACCACCCCGATCGTCCATGCGCCGGCCGTGGTCACGGCCATCGCGTCGGCGTTCACCTCACGTCGCTTCCCCCGGTCGCTGACGCCCGCCGCGCCGCCCGCGGATACCTCCACCCGCGACCGGAACGCCGCCTGGGCGACACCGCAGTCCCAGCAGTAGCCGTCCGGGGCCACCGTCCCACCGCAGCGTTCGCACGTCGGCGTACCGCCCCCCTGTCGTCCGTCCATGACAGGACCCTACGAGGGGCCGTGCGCTACGGGAGGGGCGGGGCGGGACCGAGGTCAGGACGGCACCTGGCGCAGCGGCTCCAGCGCCTTGGTCCAGGCCAGGACCTCGTCGAGGACGACGCCGAGCTCGCCCGCGCGGCGCGGGCCGGGCTCGAAGCGGCTCATGTCGGCGAAGTCGCGGAAGAGGGAGAGCGCCACCTGGGCACGCACGGTGGCCACCCGCAGCTCGGCCATCACCAGCCGCAGGTGCTCCACCGCGCGGCTGCCGCCGACGCTGCCGTACGCGACGAACCCGGCCGCCTTGTTGTTCCACTCGGCGAAGAGGTAGTCGATGGCGTTCTTGAGCGCCCCCGGGATCGAGTGGTTGTACTCGGCCGTCACGAAGACGTAGCCGTCGAAGGAGCCGATCTTCTCCGCCCACGTGAAGGTGTGCGGCCGGCTGTACTGGCCCAGTGACGGCGGCAGCGGTTCGTCGAGCAGCGGGAGGTCGTAGTCGGCGACGTCCACCAGTTCGTACTCGGCGTCGCCGCGCAGCGTGGCCGTCTCGTACACCCACCGGGCGACGGCCTCGCCGAGGCGCCTGGGGCGTGTGCTGCCGAGGATGATGGCGATCCTGGTCATGGCGTTGCTCCTGGACGGTCCTGGTCCGGTGGCCGGGCGGGGCGCCGGAGACGGCGGACCGGCGCGTGAGGCACCTTCCATGCGCGCCCGCCGGTGAACCCGACGGGGCCGGCGGTTCACCCGATCGCCGTGACGGCGGGGCGTGCCGCGGCTCAGCGGGTCCGGGGCTCCAGGGAGATGCGGACCGTGATGCGCTTGCCCACCGGCTGCCGCTGCACGTCGTAGCCCTCGCACAGGGCCAGGATGATCTCCAGGCCGTGCTGGCCGATCCGTCCCGGCTCGGCGGCGCGGGCCAGAGGCAGGGTGCTGCTGGTGTCCCACACGGACACCAGCAGCGTCGCAGTGTCGACGTCCACCTCGAGGTCGAGCAGACCGGGGCCCGGAGCGTACTTGCAGGTGTTGGTGATCAGCTCGCTGACGACGAGCTGTGCGGTCTCGACCGTCTCCACCGGTACCGGGACGCCGTGCTCGCCCTGGACGCGGGCGAGGAACCCGCCGGTGAAGCGCCGCGCCGCGGAGATCGCCTCCGAGTCGCCCTCGTGCGCGAATCCGGCGTGGATGCACGGCCAGTCGGCCAGGTGGGCGGGGTGGCCGTCCAGCCTCGGTTCCATGGTGGTGCCTTTCGTACTGCTTCCCGGCCGGCCGCGCTCAGGCGCGGCCAGCCGTCCGTCTACCCCGTTTTCCGCGACTGACGCTCATCCGCTTCCGGTCGCGTTCACTGGCGGGGGAGCTTGGTGACGGTGTCCAGGTAGAAGGCGTCGATGCTGTGCACGGCGCGCTCGAAGTCGTCCAGGTTGACCGGCTTGGTGACGTACGCGTTGGCGTGCTGCCGGTAGGCGCCGGTCACGTCGTCGGGCGCCGCGGAGGTGGTGAGGACGACCACCGGGACCGCGCGCAGTTTCTCGTCGTTCTTGAGGATCGTGAGCAGCTCGTGGCCGTTCATCCGCGGCATGTTGAGGTCGAGGACGATCAGGTCGGGGAGCCGGTTGGCCGGGTCGCGCAGGTACTCCAGCGCCGCGAGGCCGTCCTCGACCTGGGTCAGGTTGCGGGCACCGCGCTCGGCGAGGGCGTCCCCGATCAGCATGGCGTCCGCGGGGTCGTCCTCGACCAGCAGCACATCGTGGGGGCGGGCGGGGGCGATCATCATCATTGGCTCCGGGTCCGGTCGGTGCGCCGCGGGGGACGGTGGGGGGTGTCGCTGGTCACCAGGCCGGGCCAGCGGCGGCGGGCGCCCTGGCGGCTGATGTTGCAGGCGCGGCCGATCTGGGGGTATCCGGCACCTGCGGCGGCCGCCTGCT
Source organism: Streptomyces sp. PA03-1a (assembly GCF_033792805.1). NCBI lineage: Bacteria > Bacillati > Actinomycetota > Actinomycetes > Kitasatosporales > Streptomycetaceae > Streptomyces > Streptomyces sp. PA03-1a. The sequence continues at coordinate 7,039 of NZ_JARAVO010000266.1, read as the reverse complement.
CGGCCGCCTGGTTCTCCAGGTGCTCGACCGCCTGCTGGAGGAGGCTGAGCATGTACAGGTACGCCAGGGCGTCCCCGCGGGCTTCGGTACCGTCGTCGGTGGCCCCGGGGACGGCGAGCGGGCGCAGGGCACGACGGGCAAGGCTCCGGGCGAGGTCGTCGACCGCGCCGATCGCCAGGGCGGCGAGCTCGTCCTCCGGCAGGCGCGGAGCGAAGTGGGTGCCAGGCATGGCCCCCACCTTAGGACCTGCACAATCGCACGACAACAAGTGTTGTCGGTGGCCGATACAGTGGTTCCGTCCTCGGGCATCCGGCGGCGGCGAGCGAAGCGGAGGGCGCACAGCGTGGCAACGGGCGAGACGATCGTGCAGGCGGCCGGCAGGCCGGAGGCGGCGCGCGTGCCCGATGACGCCTCGGGCCCGGGACGGCTGTCGGCGTGGACCACCCGGCGGTGGCTCCGGGTGGGGGTGAGCCTCGCCCTCGCGGTGCTCGCCGCGCTCGGCGCGCTCGGCATCTGGGCGCTGGACCGCAGCTCGGCCCTGACCGACCAGCTGGTCGACGTGCGCTCCCCGGCCCTGGTCAACTCGGTCCGGCTGGAAGCGGCGCTGGTGAACCAGGAGACCGGTGTCCGCGGTTACGGGCTCAGCGGGCAGCGGGAGTTCCTCGACCCGTACACCCAGGGGCTGGCGGACGAGCGGACCGCCCTCGACCGGCTGCGTCCCCTCGTCCAGGGCGACGCGCGGGCCCGCGCCGACCTCGACGCCGTCGTGGACGCGGCCACCGCCTGGCAGGGGCTGATCGCACGGCCCGTCGCCTCCGCCTCGGCCACGCCGGGGGAGCCCGTGCCGCTCGCCACCGAGCGGGCAGACGAGGGCAGGGCCGCCTTCGACCGGGTCCGCGACGCCCTCGGCTCCCAGCAGGAGCACCTGCGGCAGGCCCGCATCACCGCCGGCACCCAGCTCGACGCCGCCGTGCGGCTGCGCAACGTGGTGTTCACCTCCATCGCCGCCGTCATCGTGCTGCTGGCCGTGCTCGTCTTCGAGGGCCTGCGCCGCGGCATCACCAGGCCCCTGGAGCTGCTGGGCACCGAGGTCCGGCACGTGACGCGGGGCCGCTTCGACCACCCCATCACCGTGAACGGCCCGGCCGACCTGCGCCGGCTCGGCGGGGACGTGGAGGGCATGCGGCGCCGGCTCGCGGAGGAGCTCTCCTTCGCCGAGCGGGCCCGGCAGCTCCTCGACGAGCAGTCCGCCGACCTCAAGCGCTCCAACGCCGAGCTGGAGCAGTTCGCCTACGTCGCCTCGCACGACCTGCAGGAGCCGCTGCGGAAGGTGTCGAGCTTCACCCAGCTCCTGCAGCGCCGCTACGGGGACCAGCTGGACGAGCGGGCCGACCAGTACATCGCGTTCGCCGTCGACGGCGCGAACCGCATGCAGACCCTCATCAACGACCTGCTGGCGTTCTCCCGGGTGGGCCGGGTCCACAACCAGCAGGGCACCGTGGACCTCGAGCGGATCGCCGGCGCGACGGAGGAGGCGCTGAGCGTCGCCCTGGAGGAGTCCGGCGCCGAGATCACCCGCGACTTGCTGCCCACCGTCGTCGGCGACACCACGCAACTGGGCATGCTCTGGCAGAACCTGATCTCCAACGCGGTGAAGTTCCGCCACCCCGACCGGGCACCGCGGATCCACGTCGCGGCCCGGCGCGACGGCGACCTGTGGCGGTTCTCCGTCACCGACAACGGCATCGGCATCGACCCCGAGTTCGCCGAGAAGGTCTTCGTGATCTTCCAGCGGCTGCACACCAAGGACGCCTATCCCGGCAACGGGATCGGGCTGGCCATGTGCAAGAAGATCGTCGAGTTCCACGGCGGCACCATCGGCATCGACCCGGAGTACGGCCCCGGTACCCGCATCGCCTTCACCCTCCCCGCACAGCGGCCCGACCCCGGGCAGGAGTCCGGAACCGCGTCCGGAACCGCGTCCGGAACCGCGTCCGCCGCCGCGGACGACGCCGGAGGCACGGGGGAGCCCCGACCGTGACGACACCCCCCACGCCGCTCAACCCTGTCGCGCACCACCGGATCCTGCTCGTCGAGGACGACGCCGGCGACGCCCTGCTGGTGACCGAGATGCTCGCCGACACCTCGCTGCGGTACACGCTCGTCTGGCACAAGACCCTGGCGGACGCCTGCTTCGAGCTGTCCGCGCGGGCCGCCGACTGCGTCCTGCTCGACCTGCACCTGCCCGACGCAGCGGGCCCCGGTGCCGTCGCCGAGATCCAGCGCGCCGACCCGAACACCGCCGTCATCGTGCTGACGGGCCTGGCCGAGGGGCAGGCCGGTTCCGAGGCCCTGGCCACCGGCGCCCAGGACTACCTCGTCAAGGGCAAGGTCGAACCGGAACTCCTGCAGCGCGCCGTGCGCTACGCCGTCCAGCGCAAGCAGGCCGAACGGGCCGGCGCCGACCTGCAGGCCGGAAGGCTGCGCGCACAGGAGAACGCCCGCCTCGAACGGGGCCTGCTGCCGCAGCCCCTGCTGGCCACCCCCGCCGTCACCGCCACCAGCCGCTACCTCCCCGGGCGGGAGAGCGCCCTGCTGGGCGGCGACTTCCTCGACGTGGTGCAGACCGACGACGGGCGCGTCCACGCCGTGATCGGCGACGTCAGCGGCCACGGCCCCGACGCCGCGGCACTCGGCGTCTGCCTGCGCATCGCCTGGCGCGCGCTGACCCTGGGCGGCCACCGCGGCCCGGAACTCCTGCGCCTGCTGGAGCGCATGCTGGTCGCGGAACGTTCGCACCCCGACCTGTTCACCACGTGCACCCTGCTCACCCTGGACTTCGCCGCGTCCAGGGCCACGGTGCACCTGGCCGGGCATCACGAGCCCCTGCTGACCACCGGCGGCGTCACGCGACCGGTCCAGGCGGCCCACGGCGTCGCCCTCGGCATCGCACCGGGTCTTGACCAGTGGCCCGCCACGGCCTTGGACCTGCCGGAGCGGGGGACCCTGACGCTCTACACCGACGGCCTCATCGAAGGCCATGCCGGCCCCGGCGGTGAGCGGCTCGGCGCGGAGGGGCTGCTGCGCCTGCTGGCCCGCACCTCCGTGACGGCGCCCGACGCGCACCTCGACGCGCTGATCGGGCAGGTCCGTGACCTGGACGGGGAACGCCACACGGACGACCTGGCGGTGCTGCGCCTGGACTGGGGCGCGGCGGGTGACGGCGCGGCCGTGCCCGCCGACGGTTCAGCCGGCGCGGCGGTGAACGGCCGGGGCCACTGACTCCAGGCGCTCCAGGAGCAGTCCCTCGCGCGTGGACCAGGGGCAGATCTCCACGCTGTCCACCCCGCACATCTCCATCAGGGTCTCGGCCACCAGCGCCCCCGCCAGCGACTGGCCCGCGCGGTGCCGTGAGATGCCCGGGAGCTTGGCGCGCCCCGCCGGGCCCTTCGCGGCCAGGACGGGCACGATCTGCCGCACCTGCTTCAGCGTCAGCCGGTCCGGGCCCTCGTCGGAGGTGCCGCGGGCGGCCGCGAGCCGCGCCAGCTGGGTGAACGTCTTGGAGGAGGCCAGCACCCGTCCGTCCCGCGGCGCCCGCGGCAGCGCGTCGCCCAGTTCGCCGACCGACGCGCGTAGACGGTCGCGGACCTCGTGCAGCCGCCGCTTGGAGGTGACGGCGTCCACCAGGTCCCAGCGGCGGTTGACGGCGCGGGCTCCGAGGGGGAGCGAGTGGACCGCGTGCGGCTGCTCTCCGGTGCCGGCCGCGATCTCCAGCGTCCCGCCCCCGATGTCCAGCACCAGCAGCGGCCCACCGTCCCGGCCCGCCCACTCGCGGGCGGCCACGTAGGCCAGCCGGGCCTCCTCCTCGCCCGACAGCACCCGCAGCCGCATGCCCGTGGTCCGTGCGACCTGCGCGATGACCTCGTCGCGGTTCGGCGCGTCCCGGATGACGGAGGTGGCGAAGGCGTACACCGAGGGCAGCGAATGCCCGCCGTCGGCCGCCAGGGTCCGCGCCACCGCGTGCTGGACGCTGCGCACCCCCGACCTGTCGAGCCGTCCCGCCGCGTCGAGCGTCTCGTGCAGCCGCAGCCGCACCTTGCGTGCCAGTACCGGTTCCAGCGGCGAGCCGGCCCGTCGTTCCACGATCGTGAGCAGGGCGCTGTGGCACCCGACGTCGAGCACTCCCGTTCTGCGTACCTTCCTCTGCGTCTTCAAGCCCTACCTCCACCCCTCATCGACACCGCACCCTCCTCATTCCCCGGATCGACGGCTGTGCCTCCCCGGAGACGGGCGGGCGCCGTCCTATTCAGGGCCCCGCGGGCGCGCAAGTCAAGATCCTTTGACGAGATCGTTGCGGAGAGCACCCGATCGGTCACGGCCGCGCCGGTACGGCTCCGGGGGCTGGAGCGGCGAATTCCGCGCAGGTGGCGGCTGGTTGCGCCGTCACGGCGCCGTCACCGCGTTCTCACCGCGTTCTCACCGCGTCCTCACCGCGTCCTCACCGTGCCGGCTACGCCAGCTGCGCCAGTGCGGCCGCCGTCAGCGCGGTCACGCCCGCGGGGACGGCGAGCCGGGGATCGGGACGGAACCCGGGGGAGTGGTTCGGCGGCAGGGCCGCCATCTTGGCCGCGGCGCCCGTACCCGGGGTCCGCGCCCACTGCTCCGGGCCGACGCACCCGAGCATCCAGTAGGCGGTGCGCACCCCGGTCGCGCCGTGCAGACCGGCGCCGGCCGGGCCGTACAGCGGGAAGTCCTCGGTGGCCGTGGACGCGGGCCAGACGGCGACGCGGGCGGCGCCGAGGGTCCGCTCGTGAGCGCCCCGCACGGCGGCCGCGGTGCCGGGGTCGGCAAGCGTGGGCTGCGACTGCGCGAGGACCCGGACGGAGGGTTCGCGCGGGCAGCCGGAGGCCGCGCACTCGGCGGCGACGATGCGGTGCACGGCCGCCGTCACACGCTCCAGCGCCTCGTCGCCGAACGCGCGCACCGAGACCTCCAGCGTGGCCGAGGCGGGCACCACGTTGCCCCGGGTGCCGGCGTGGAGCGAGCCCACCGTCAGCACCACCTGCTCGGCCGGACTGGTCTCCCGCGACACCACGGTCTGCAGCCTCAGCACGATCGCGGCCGCGGCGACCACGGGGTCCACCGCCAGGTGCGGGCTGGCCGCGTGGCCGCCCGAGCCGTGCACGACGACCTCGAGCAGCCGGCTGCCCGCCAGCACCGGTCCGTGCGCGTGGGCGACCATCCCGGCCGGCAGCGGCGCGGTGTGCTGGGCCAGGACGACGTCGGGGACCGGGAAGCGGGTGTACAAGCCGTCCTCCAGCATGGCGCGGGCCCCGTCGAGGGTCTCCTCCGCGGGCTGGCCGACCGTCACCAGCGTGCCCGACCAGTGATCGGTGGCGCCGGCGAGCAGCGCCGCCGTACCGCCGAGGCACGCCAGGTGCAGGTCGTGGCCGCACGCGTGCATGACGGGCACCGGGCGGCCCTCGCCGTCGAGGGCGACGGCCTCGCTGGCGTACGGCAGACCGGTGGCCTCCAGGACCGGCAGCGCGTCCAGTTCGGCGCGCAGCATGACCACCGGGCCCGGGCCGTTGCGGAGCAGCAGGTTGCCGAGCATCGCCGCGGGCGGACCGGAGATCCGCCCCTGCTCCGCCTGCTCGGGGTCGTCCAGGCGCACCGCGCTCCACAGGTCGGCGGCCGCGCCGGGCTCGCCGTTGGCGCCCAGGCGCAGCGCGGCACAGGACCAGCAACCCTGCGTTCCGGCCGTCATGACCGGGCCCACGACCGCCTGGTCGCCGAAGGCCCAGGCGGGCAGCAGGCGCACGCCCTCGGGTACCCCGGCCTCGAGCAGCCGCAGGGCGGTCCCGGGGGCCCCGGTGGTCAGGACCACGTCGTAGCCGGCGAGGTCGTCCCAGCCGTCGTCGCCCGTCACGTCCCACCGGACGACCTCCACGGGGCAGCCCGCGCCCTCCAGCTCCGCCGCCTCGCGCAGCGCCTCGGCGCCGGGAGCGCGAGCGCGGCGCAGCCGTTGCGGACCAGGCTCAGCGCGCACCACCGGGCCACCGGGTCGTCGCCCAGCACGGCGACGCGGGTGTCGCGGAAGCGCCGGAACCGGTTCCCGGCCTCCCCGGCGTAGTGGTCGATGTAGTCGACCTGCGCCGCGAAGCGCTCCGCCACCTCGGGAGCCAGTTCGTCGAGGCCGTCGCTGCCCGGGAGGACCTCGCGGGCGAAGCCCCTGGCGTACCGGGCGCCCACCAGCTCACCCACCATGCCCTGCTGCCGCTCGCCCAGGCCCGCGCAGATCTCCTCGACCCGGTTCGTCCCGTTCAGGTGGGGAACGACCAGCGTGGCGAACCGGTAGGCCGATCTGCCCCGCAGATTGAATCCACCGTGGCATCTACGCGTGTCGACCCGTTGCCGTGAAAAAGTCCGCCGGACTCCTCCGGCCGACTTCGGGCATTGCTCCACGAATGTGCGGAAGTCGGTGCGGAGCGGTGCGGGGAAACACGGCGCTTTCGCGCCTGCGCCCTAGCGCGGTCCGTCCGCCGGGTGGGGGCCCGGGATGCCCGCCGCGGGGCGGTCCGTTGCGGCAGGGGACGTACAGATGCGAGGACCCGGCGTAAAAACGCGCCGCGTCGGGTAAACAGGGCTCCGTGGCCGTCTCCGTCAGGAGGCGACTCCGGGTCACGCAGTCGGCGTGGCTCGGCGGCTGGCACGTGAAGGATGGACGCGGTGGCGACAGGCGTCGTGAAGTGGTTCAACTCGGAAAAGGGCTTCGGCTTCATCGCACAGGACGGAGGTGGCCCCGATGTGTTCGCGCACTACTCGAACATCGCCGGCAACGGCTACCGCGAACTGGTCGAGGGTGAGGCCGTGACGTTCGACGTCACCCAGGGACAGAAGGGACCGCAGGCGGAGAACATCATCCGCAACTGACGGTCCGCGACCGGGGTGGCCGGGTCGCGGACCGTCAGTTGCGGATGATGTTCTCCGCCTGCGGTCCCTTCTGTCCCTGGGTGACGTCGAACGTCACGGCCTCACC
>NZ_JARAVO010000265.1:0-12708 GCF_033792805.1 Streptomyces sp. PA03-1a | reverse complement strand
GGCGGGGGAGAAACCCCAACCGCAACCACAACGGCGCCGCACACGAGGCACGGGCCAGGTCAGCGCACGCGCTCCCGCACCGCGGGCGGCTGCCCGGACACGACGACCCGGGACAAAGAGGACCCCGCATCGGAGCCCGCGCGCCGCTCCCACAGGCCCGCGACCGTCGCGATCGCGAGCCCCGTGACCGCCAGCACCGCGCCCGCCACCGCCGGGGCGGTGTAGCCGAGGCCGTGCGCGAGGACGACCCCGCCGAGCCAGGCACCGCCCGCGTTGGCCAGGTTGAACGCGGCCTGGTTCGCGGAGGAGGCCAGCGCGGGGGCGTGCCGGGCCTTCTCCATGACGAGCATCATCATGGGCGACCCCGTCGCGAACGCCGCGATCCCGAGCAGGACGACCGTGAGCGCCGCGCTCCAGCGGGCGTGCGCGGTGACCGTGAACAGCAGCAGGACGACCGCGAGCGCGCCGAGCCCGCCGAGCAGCGCGGGCCGCAGGGCGCGGTCGGCGAGGCGGCCGCCGAGGAGGTTGCCGATCGTCGCGCCGACGCCGAAGAGGGCGAGCACCAGCGTGACGCTGCTCTCCCCGAACCCGGCGACCTGCGTGAGCATCGGCGTGACGTAGCTGTAGACCGCGAAGACCGCGGCGAAACCGAAGATCGTGGTGCCCAGCGCCAGCCAGACCTGCCCGCTGCGGAAGGCCGACAGTTCCCGGCGCAGGCCGCCGCCCGGGGCGAGGGGGATGCGGGGCACGAGAAGGGCGATGCCGGCGATGGCGGCGAGGCCGATGATGCCGACGGCGAGGAAGGTGGCGCGCCAGCCGAGGTGCTGGCCGAGGAGGGTCGCGGCGGGGACGCCGACGATGTTCGCGACGGTGAGCCCGGCGATCATCAGGGAGACGGCGCGGGCCTTGCGCGCGGGGTCGACCATGCCCGCGGCGACGACCGCGCCGACGCCGAAGAAGGCGCCGTGCGGGAGTCCGGACAGCACGCGCCCGGCGAGCAGCCAGCCGAAGCCCGGGGCGAGGGCGGAGAGCGTGTTGCCGACGGTGAACAGGGCCATGAGGGACAGGAGGAGGGCCTTGCGCGGCATCCGCGTGGTGACCGCGGCCAGGAGCGGGGCGCCGATGACGACCCCGAGGGCGTAGCCGGAGACGAGGTAGCCGGCGGTCGGGATGGAGGTCTGCAGGTCGTCCGCGACGTCGGGCAGCAGGCCCATGATCACGAACTCCGTCGTACCGATGCCGAATGCGCTGATCGCCAGTGCGAGCAGGGCGAGAGGCATGACAGGCCTTTCCGGGGCAGGGTCGGGAGCAGTTATTAGTTTAACTGCGGAACAAAGTCTGCCCGGCCCGTTCTTCCCGTGGGCGAAGAACTCGTTACGGGAGTGCTACCTTCGCCGCCACCGGGCGGTGGTCGCTGCCCGTCGCGGGCAGCACCCAGGAGGCGGTCGGCTCCAGGCCCCTGACGAGGATCTGGTCGATGCGGGCGGTCGGGAAGCCGGCCGGCCAGCTGAAGCCGAAGCCGTCGCCCGCGGCGCCCTGCGTGGACCGCATCTGGGAGGTGATGTTGGCGAGCGCGCGGTCGTTCATCGTGCCGTTGAGGTCGCCCATGAGGATGACGTCGGGCAGCTTCTCGTCCGCGACGGCCTCGCCGAGCGCGTCGGCGCTGCGGTCGCGCTCGCCGGCGGTGAAGCCCGCGTTGAACTTGACCCGCACCGAGGGCAGGTGCGCGACGTAGACCGCGACCTTCCCGTGCGGCGTGGTGGCGGTGGCGCGCAGGGCGCGGGTCCAGCCGAGCCGGATGTCCACCGGCCGCACCTGGCCGAGGGGGTACCTGCTCCACAGCCCGACGGTGCCCAGCACGGCGCTGTACGGGTAGCGGGCCTTGAGCCCGGACTTGTAGACGGAGACCTTCCCGGCGGGGATCTCCTCCAGCGCGACGAGGTCGGCACCGGAGCCGATGAGGTCCTGCGCGGTGCGGGCGGGGTCGGGGTTGTCGGCGTTGACGTTGTGGGTCAGCACGGTGAGGTCGCCCCCACCGGCGTCCTTGTCCGTGAGGAGCCCGCCGAAGAAGTGCAGCCACACCACGATCGGCAGCAGGACGGCGATCAGCGCGGTCGCCGAGCGCCGCAGCACGCCGACCACCAGCAGCACCGGGAGCGCGAGCCCGAGCCAGGGCAGGAAGGTCTCCAGCAGGCTGCCCAGGTTGCCGATCCGGTTGGGCACCGCGCCGTGAAAGGCCATCACCACGGCGATGGCGAGGGCCAGTACGGCCGTGACGATCCCCCGCCGCCACATGCGGTCGCCGAAGGACCAGAACCGCCGGAAGCGTCCGAAACGTCCGTTCGCACCCGAACCCTGCGGCCTGGTACCGCCGTCGGTGGTCACGTCCGCGTCGTACGCCTGAGCCATGGGGGGAGTCCTCACTGTCTTGCCAGGTGCTCAGTCGACCATAGGCGATCGACGCCCGGAGGACGGGACTCGCCGGGCGACAGGTTCCCCCGCCGCCCGGCGAAAGGGCACCCTGTGACAGAATCAGGACATTCCCCCTTGTTCCCCCAGGCGTTCAGCGCCCGGCGCGGACGCCCTGCAGCACCGAGTCGACGATCAGCTCCGACAGCCCCTCCGGCAGTGCCGCGTCCGGCCGCAGCATCGAACGCGACAGCATGGGGCCGATGAAGAGGTCCCCGAGGAGTTCCGGGTCGATGTCGTCGCGGAGTTCGCCGCTGCGGATGCCCCGGCCCAGGACCTCGCGGACCTGGGCGCGCCGGGCCGCGATGACGGTGTCGTGGTAGGCGGCCCACAGTTCCGGCTCGTTCTGCACCTGGGCGAGGACGTTGCGCAGCAGGGCGGAGGAGCGCTTGACCAGGGCCCTGCGCCGTATGAATTCGACGCAGGTGACCAGGTCGTCGCGGACCGAGCGGCCGGCGAGCCGCGGGGTCTGCTCGTCGACGGACTTCATGACGTCGAGCATCAGCGCGTTCTTGCCCGCCCAGCGCCGGTAGACGGTGGCCTTGCCGACGCCGGCGGCGCGGGCGATGCGCTCCATCGACAGCTCCCCGATCGTGGCGCCCTCCTCCAGCATGCTGAGGACGGCCTCGATGATCGCGGTGTCGGCGGCGGCGCTGCGCGGACGGCCGCGCGGGAGGCGCCCGGCGGGCCCGGGGACCGTGTCGCCGCCGGGTTCCGTCACCGCCCGGGTGCCGGTCACCGCTCCGCCCCCACCGGGCTGACCTCGCGTTCCTCTCCGCCAGCGGGACGCCCCCCGGCGGTCTTGCCGGGCAGGAAGACCACGACGACGAGCATGCCGAGCAGCGCGACACCGCTCGCGACGTAGGCGGTGACGTGCATGGCGTCGAGGAAGGCGTCGGTGGCCGGGGCGAGCAGCGCCTTGCCCGCGGGACCCATGCTCTCGGCCACGGCGCGCGTGGCCTCGATGGACTCGCCGGCCCGGTGCTGCACGTCGGCGGGGAGGCCCGTCAGGTGGTCCGCGATGCCGTCACGGTAGACCGTCGACATCAGCGAGCCCAGCACCGCAACGCCGAGCGCGCCGCCGACCTGCCGGAAGGTGTTGTTGACGGCGGAGCCGGAGCCGGCCTTCTCACGCGGCAGGGAGGACATGATGGCGACGGTCGCGGGCGGCATCACGTGGGCCATGGCCGTGCCCATGAGGAAGAACAGCACCTCCAGCTGCCAGATCGGGGTGTCGGCGTCGAGCAGCTGGAAGCCGAGGAAGCTGAGCGCTATCAGCGCGAGCCCGGCGGCGCAGGTGAGGCGGGCGCCGATCCGGTCGACGACCAGCCGGGCACGGGGCGCGAAGACGAGCTGGGCGACGGCGAGCGGGAGCAGCAGCAGGCCGGAGTCCAGGGCGCTGTAGCCGCGCACGCTCTGGGTGTAGAAGACCATGAAGAAGGTCACGCCCATGAGCGCGAAGAAGACCAGGCCGATCGCGGAGACCGAGGCCGAGAAGGTCGGGTTGCGGAAGTAGGAGACGTCGAAGGCGGGGTGGCTGCTGCGGGCCTCGTGCCAGACGAAGGCGCCGAGGACCACGAGGCCGCCGATGATGGCCGCCAGGGGCGTGGGGGCGGTGAAGTCGGCGAGCTGGCCGCCCTTGATGATGCCGTACACCAGCAGCACCAGGCCGACGATGGACAGCAGCACGCCGACGGGGTCGAGGCGGCCCGGCCGTGGGTCGCGGGAGTCGGGGACGATGAGCACCATCGCGACCAGGGCGACGGCGATGATCGGCACGTTCACCAGGAAGACCGAGCCCCACCAGAAGTGGTCGAGGAGCAGTCCGCCGGTGACCGGGCCGATGGCTATCGCCAGGCCCACCGCACCGGTCCAGATGCCGATCGCCTTGGGCTGCTCCTCGCGCTCGAAGACGTTGATGATGATGGCGAGCGTCGCGGGCATCACGAAGGCGCCGCCGAAGCCCATGACCGCGCGGAAGGTGATCAGCTCGCCGGAGGACCCGGCGAAGGCCGAGAGCACCGATCCGACGCCGAAGACGGCCATGCCGAACAGGAGCACCTTCTTGCGGCCGAGGCGGTCGCCGAGCAGGCCCGCGGTGAACAGCAGACCGGCGAAGACCAGTGTGTAGGAGTTGATCGCCCACTCCAGCTGGCTCTGGGTGGCACCCAGGCCGGTCGGGGCGGGCTCGGCGATGGTCTTCATCGCGACGTTGAGGATCGAGTTGTCCAGGACCACCACGAGGAGGCTGAACAGCAGGACGGTCAGGATCCCCCAGCGGCGGCGGTGGACCGCCTCCGGGACGCTGGGGCTCTGCGGCTGGGCTGTGTCGGCGGGCATGCCGTCAACGTAGACCCGATTTCCGATACGGGACCGTCTCGTATTGTAAAACCTCGGCAAAAGGGGCAGTGACGGACGCCCCCCTTTGCGCGGACGGCGGCGCGTGTCAGCATGGAATCGGTCCGGGGACGCCGTCAGGGCGCCTCGAGATGACACAAGGAGCAGTTGCAATGACGCATGCCGTTCCGGCTGCCCAGACGCCCGCCCAGCCCGCTCCCGACAGCAGCAAGGCGCTGTACGGCGGCAAGGGGACACGGCGGATCACCGTCCGGGACATCGCCGCCGCCAAGGAGCGCGGCGAGAAGTGGCCCATGCTCACCGCCTACGACGCCATGACCGCCTCGGTCTTCGACGAGGCCGGCATCCCCGTGCTGCTGGTCGGCGACTCGATGGGCAACTGTCACCTCGGCTACGAGAGCACCGTCCCGGTCACGCTGGACGAGATGACGATGCTGTCCGCGGCCGTGGTGCGCGGCACCAAGCGCGCGATGGTCATCGGCGACCTGCCGTTCGGCTCGTACCAGGAGGGTCCGACGCAGGCGCTGCGCAGCGCGACCCGGCTGGTCAAGGAGGCCGGGGTGGGCGCCGTGAAGCTGGAGGGCGGCGAGCGCTCCGCCCAGCAGATCGACCTGCTCGTCCAGGCCGGCATCCCCGTGATGGCCCACATCGGCCTCACCCCGCAGTCGGTCAACGCCTTCGGTGGCTACCCGGTCCAGGGCCGCGGCGAGGAGGCCGCCCAGCAGCTGCTGCGCGACGCCAAGGCCGTGCAGAACGCCGGCGCCTTCGCCGTCGTGCTGGAGCTGGTCCCGGCCGAGCTGGCCGCGGAGGTCACCCGGATCCTGCACATCCCGACGGTCGGCATCGGCGCGGGCGTGGAGTGCGACGCCCAGGTGCTGGTCTGGACGGACTTCGCCGGGATGACCGGCGGCCGGGTGCCGCGCTTCGTCAAGCAGTACGCGGCGCTGCGCGAGACCCTCGGCGGTGCGGCCAAGGCCTTCGCCGAGGACGTCGTGGGCGGTGCCTACCCGGCTGCGGAGCACAGCTTCCACTGACCCTCGGACGACCTGTCGCGGCGCCACGCGCGACTTCCCCCTGAGGCGGTGCGACCCACCGCCGGCTTCCGCCCCGGGCACCCCCTCCCCGGGGCGGAAGTTTTTTCTGAGGACGTTGAGTACACCGGCCCTCACCCCCGTATGAGTGGGCAACCGCCCACCAGGGGCGGAGCACCGACGAGAAGTGCCGGGGGCCGTGGCATGAACGTTCCGAAGTTGCGCCGATCGGTGGGGGCGGGGGCATTCGCCTCCGCCGCGCTGATCGTCGCCACCGCCTGCAACGCGGGCGTCGACAATGCCAGTCCCCCGGTGGGCGCGATCCAGGCGTCGCAGCCCGCACCGGCGCCCGGCCTCCGGACCGTCGACAACGCCCAGCTCGGCAAGCTGGTCACCGACGAGAAGGGCTGGGTGCTGTACCGCTTCGAGCAGGACAAGCCCAACCCGCCGACCTCGACCTGCACCGGCGAGTGCGCGACCCAGTGGCTGCCGGCCGCCGCGGTCTCGGACACCCAGGTGCAGGGCGTGGACCAGAACCTGGTCGGCAGCGTGAAGCGCCCCGACGGCACGATGCAGCTCACGCTCAACGGAATGCCGCTCTACCACTTCGCGGGCGACAAGAACCCGGGCGACACCAAGGGCCAGGGCGCGAACCGCACCTGGTACGCGGCCACCCCGGACGGCGAGAAGGCCGGGGCGCCCGCGCAGCCGAAGAGCGCCTCCTCCGAGAACGGGTCAGACGGGTACTGATGGGACAGCAGGCATTGAGAGGACTCGACCCCCAGCGATCAGTAGGGCAGGATGCGCTCGTGGCCGACCATCGCTCAGGTGGGGTCCCCGAAGAGGACCTCATGCGGGCGCTCTACCGCGAACACGCGGGTGCGCTCTTCGCATACGTTCTTCGGCTGGTCGGCGGTGACCGCTACCTGGCCGAGGACGTCGTGCAGGAGACCCTGCTGCGCGCGTGGAAGAGCGCGTCCCGGCTCGACCCGGGCGCCCGTTCCCTGCGGCCCTGGTTGGTGACGGTCGCCCGGCGGATCGTGATCGACGGCCACCGCAGCCGTCAGGCACGGCCCCCGGAGGCCTCCCCGGCCGCCCTCGACCAACTCCCGGCCGAGGACGAACTCGAACGCTCCCTGAGGCTGATGACGATCTCCGACGCACTGGATGATCTCACCGAGGCCCACCGCCAGGTGCTGATCGAAACGTACTTCAAGGGCCGGACGGTCAACGAGGCCGCGGCGGCGCTGGGGGTACCGCCCGGCACCGTGCGCTCACGCGTCTTCTACGCCCTCCGCTCCCTGAAAATCGCTCTTGAGGAAAGGGGTGTGACCACCTCGTGACGGTCTACGGTTACGGCTCCGGGGCAGGTACCCCCCACGACCCGCACGTCGACGTCGGGGCGTACGTCCTCGGCGTGCTCGACGACGCCGACATGGCGCGCTTCGAGGAACATCTCGCCATCTGCCACCAGTGCGGACAGCAGCTCGACGAGCTGAGCGGCCTCGTGCCGGTACTCGCCGAACTCGCTCCCGCCGGCGCCGGAGTGCCCCTCCCGCCCAGTGGCGACAAGGTGCTCGGACGTCTGCTCGGCAAGGTGTCGGACGACCGCAAGACCCGCGCCCGGCGCAGGATGTTCGCGCTCGCCGCCTCGGTGGCGCTGATCGTGGCGGGCCCCACCGTCGCGGTGCTCGCCTCCGGCGGCGGCTCCGACGACGCCCAGGCCAGGGTCTACGCGGAGCAGTTCAAGGGCACCGACAACTCCACGGGCGTCAAGGCGACGGTCGGTGTCAACGAGAAGAAGTGGGGCAGCGAGGTCGGCCTCACCCTCGCCGGGGTCCAGGGCCCGCTGACCTGCCGCCTGGTCGTCGTCGGCAAGGACGGCTCCCAGCAGACGGTCGGCACCTGGAGCGTCCCGACGGCCGGCTACGGCACCTCCGACCAGCCCAACCCGCTCACGCTGGACGGGTCGGCGGGGATGCAGCCGGACTCCATCTCACGGTTCGACGTCGTCACGTCCCAGGGGCAGCGGCTGGTGTCGGTCACCACGTAGGCACTGAAGGGCCGATGCCCGAGGGGGGACGCGCGGTGCGCGTCCCCCCTCGGGCGTTCTCCGGTGGCGTCGCGTCGGCGGCCGGGGGCGCGTCGGCACCGTGTCGGTGAGGCTGTCAGCGATATGTCGGCGCCGTGTCGGTGAGGCGCGCGACCGTGGCGGCATGACACAACGAGATGCCAAGAGCGCGGACGCCGCCGTCAGGGTGCGGGGGCTCGTGAAGCGCTACGGGGAGACGAAGGCCCTCGACGGGGTGGACCTGGACGTGCGGCAGGGGACCGTGCTCGGCGTGCTGGGGCCGAACGGCGCCGGGAAGACGACGTTGGTGCGGATCCTGTCCACGCTGATCCGGCCGGACGCCGGCACGGCGATGGTGGCCGGTTACGACGTGGTGGCGCAGCCCCGGCAGCTGCGCCGGGTGATCGGGCTGACCGGGCAGTACGCGTCGGTCGACGAGTCCCTGTCGGGCCGCGAGAACCTCTACATGATCGGCAGGCTGCTGGACCTGTCCCGGCGGGACGCGCGGAGCAGGGCGGACGAGCTGCTGGAGCGGTTCTCGCTGACGGACGCCGCCCGCAAGCCCGCCAAGGAGTACTCCGGCGGCATGCGCCGCCGCCTGGACCTGGCGGCGTCGATGATCGGCCGCCCGGCAGTGCTGTACCTGGACGAGCCGACCACCGGCCTGGACCCCCGCACCCGCAACGAGGTGTGGGACGAGGTGCAGAACATGGTCGCGGACGGCTCGACCGTGCTGCTGACCACGCAGTACATGGAGGAGGCCGAGAAGCTCGCGCACGAGCTGACGGTCATCGACCGCGGCCGGGTGATCGCCGGCGGCCGGGTCGAGGAACTGAAGGCGAAGGTCGGCGGCCGGACCCTGCAGGTGAGGCCGGTGGACCCCGGGGAGCTGGACGCGATGGCGACGGCGCTCGGCACGGGGACGCAGGCCGTGCCGGACCACGCGGGCGGGGTGCTCAACGTGCCCATCCTCAGCGACGAGCAGCTGACGGACGTCGTGGCCGCGCTCGGCGCGCACGGCTTCGCCATCGCCGGCATCGACACCCATCTGCCCAGCCTGGACGAGGTGTTCCTGGCCGTCACGCGCGGCAGCGGCACCCGGGACCGAGAGGAGCTCGCGGCATGACCGCCGTCACCGTCCCCGCGGGGAACACCAAGGCCGCCACCGCCGATCCGCGGATCGGGCTGCGCGCCAACCTCCGGCACATCGGCGCCCTCGTGCGGCGCAACGTCCTGCAGATCCGGCAGGACCCGGAGTCGATGTTCGACGCGCTGCTGATGCCGATCGTCTTCACGCTGCTGTTCGTGTACGTCTTCGGCGGCGCGCTCGAGGGCAGCCAGGAGAAGTACGTCAACTACATGGTGCCCGGCCTGATGGCCATGATGGGCATGAACATCGCCATGGCCGTCGGCACGGGCGTCAACTCGGACTTCAAGACCGGGGTGATGGACCGCTTCCGCACGATGCCCATCGCCCGCTCCTCCGTGCTGATCGCGAAGATCGTGGTGGAGATCGGCCGGGCGCTGGTCGCCACGGTGATCCTCCTCGTGATGGGCTTCATCCTCGGACTGCACGTGGACAACGGTGTGTTCGGGCTGGTGGGCGCGGTGGTGCTGTCGCTGACCTTCGGGGCCTCGCTGATGTGGGTCTTCATCCTCCTGGGTCTGGTCGCCCGGACCCCCCAGTCCGTCCAGGGACTCGCCATGATCGTCGTCCTGCCGCTGCAGTTCGGGAGCTCGATCTTCGCCAAGCCCACGACCATGCCGGGCTGGCTGGAGGCCTTCACCCGCTACAACCCGCTGTCCAACCTCGCCGACGCCTCCCGCAACCTGATCAACGGCGGTGCGGTCGCGCACTCGGCGATGATGACGCTGATGTGGGCCGTGGGCATCACGGTGATCAGTGCGCCGCTGGCGGTGGCGAGGTTCCGCAACAAGACCTGATCCTGGAGGCATGGACCCCGTCGAGGCGCTGGACCGGATCGCCTTCCTGCTGGAGCGGGACGGCGCCCCGACATACCGGGTCCGTGCCTTCCGCGGGGCCTCCGCCACGGTCTCCGCGATGCCGCCGGAGGAACTCCGGCGGCGCGCGGAACGGCCGGGTGGCCTGGAGGAGGTCAAGGGGCTCGGCCCGAAGACCGCCGCCGTCGTCCGGGAGGCGCTGGCGGGCCACCGGCCCGCCTACCTGACCCGGCTGGCGGAGGGAGCCGCGGACGCGGTCAACCGGCCGGAGGGCGACGCGGGGCGGCGGATGCGGGCCGCGCTGCGCGGCGACTGCCATCTGCACTCGGACTGGTCCGACGGCGGCAGCCCGATCGAGACGATGGCCCGCACCGCGATGGAGCTGGGCCACGAGTGGGCGGCGCTCACCGACCACTCCCCGCGGCTGACCGTCGCCCGGGGGCTCACCGCCGAGCGGCTGCGCGCCCAGCTGGAGGTGGTGGCCGAGGTCGGCGCCCGTCTCCCCGGCTCCTTCCGGCTGCTGACCGGCATCGAATGCGACATCCTCGCGGACGGCGCCCTCGACCAGAACGCGGAGCTGCTGGACCGGCTGGACGTCGTCGTCGCGTCCGTCCACTCCAAGCTGCGGATGGACCGGGACGAGATGACCCGGCGGATGATCTCCGCCATCAGCAATCCGCTGGTGGACGTGCTGGGGCACTGCACGGGACGGCTGGTGGCCGGCAAGCTGCGCCCGGAGTCGGAGTTCGACGCGGACCTGGTCTTCGCCGCCTGCGAGCGCTTCGGGGTGGCCGTGGAGATCAACAGCCGCCCGGACCGGCTCGACCCGCCGCGGCGGCTGCTGCGCAAGGCCGTGGAGGCCGGGGTCCTCTTCAGCATCGACAGCGATGCCCACGCCCCCGGCCAGCTGGACTGGCAGATCCACGGCTGTGCCCGCGCCGAGGAGTGCGGCGTCCCTCCGCAGCGGGTGGTGAACACCTGGGACGCGGACACCCTGCTGCGCTGGACCCGCACCCGTGAGGTGCCGGCCGCAACGTCTCAGGTCTGAGCCGGTGCCCGGTCCACGGGCAGCCCGAGGAGTTCCCGCAGGCCCGAGCTGTCCGGTTCCGCTCCGTCCTGCGGGGACACGGCCGCGTCCACGGCACGGTCCAGGGCGGCGTGGACGCCCTCGTCGAACTCCAGGTGCCTGCCGCGTTCCCAGTCCAGTTCCCAGCGGGCCCGGCCGTCCTCGACCAGGGCCGCCAGCGCCAGGGAGTACAGCCCGTCCGCGGCATCGGCGCGGGCACGCGCCCGCAGGGAGTCGTCGAGGAGCATGTGGCCCCCGTGGCCGGGGCGCGGCATGCAGTCGACGACCTCCGGCCAGCGCCCGGCGTCGAGGGCGTCCAGCAGCATCCCGAGGTCCGCGGGGGTGCGCAGGACGGCGCGGGCGGCCCGGAGCACCGGCGTCGTCTCGGCGCCGAGCTCCGCCGTCCCCACCTCGGCGGCCAGGTCCCGCCAGGGCAGCTGCCGCAGCCCGGCGGCCCCGGGGAGCGCCAGCACGGTGCGGGCACCGGTTGCCACGGGATCCCCGAGCAGGCCGGCGCCCGCCGGTGACGGCTCGCCGGGGACGGTCCCGGCGGCGTCCTCGGGCAGCGCCTCGATCGCCGCGACCCGCTCGCGCATCGGGGGGTGCGAGTCGTAGGGCGAGGTCTTCTCCCGGGGCGGGTCGGCGATCAGCCGCCGCTCCTCCTCCCGCCAGGTGCCGCTGTCCAGGAACGCGCCGAAGCCGGGGTGCACCTCCTCGGCCGGAGGGAGCAGACCGAGCGCGGTACCGATGCCGGCGTACTCCCGGACGTAGCGGGTGTGCGCGGCGTCGAGCAGGGGGATGCGCCGCAGGGCGGCGGCGGTGGTGTCCCGTCCGGCGATCCGCGCGGCGGCGCGGTCCGCGGCCAGTTCCCCGAGGCGTGCCTGGGCCTGCGTCGTCCGCAGGCAGAAGCGGGCGTAGCCGGCGAACATCGAGCCCATCGCGTGGCCGATGCCGTTGCCGTCCTCGGCGTAGCGCTCCAGGACCCGCATCAGGCCCGCGCGGTTGCGGGCGGCCAGCCCCGCCAGGAGGGTGTCGCGCCGGGCGAAGTGGCCGAGTTCGTGGGCGATGACCGCGTCGATCTGGCGTTCCGTCAGCCCCGTCAGGTACGGGATGCCGAGCACCATCCGCCGGCGCCCGGCGACCAGGCCGAGCACCCAGGAGCTCTGCCAGACGGCCGCCATCGGCTCCGCCACGAGCCAGAGCTCGACGGGGGCCGCCGTCTCCATGGCCTCGGCCACCCGGCGCACACGCGCCCACAGCTCCGGTTGCTCGTCCGCGGTCACCCGCACCCCGGCCGGCCGGTGACGGTTGACGCCGCGGACGGAGGCGAACAGGCCCGACACCAGCGGTGAGGCGAAGGCGACGCTGATGCCCAGGAACAGGAAGGTCACGTAGCCCTGTCGCAGCGCGACGTCGGTGAGGACGACGTCCGCGGCGACGATCGACGCGAGCAGGCCGACGGCCATGACGTAGAAGCCGAGCAGCAGCACGAGCAGCCGGACGGCCTGGAGGAACGCACGCATGCCGGAAGGGGTCTCCTGGGAGCCGAAGGGGGAGTCGCCCCGCGACGGCCGAGCGGCGACGCGCCATGGTATTCCCGCACCGACCACTGCTCAACGGCCTTTCCGGGGTGGGGTGGTGCGCTCCTCCCCGCGGTCAGGCGTCGGGCCGCAGGCGGAGCACCGTGGTGAGGGCGTGGCGGCCCTCGCCCTGGAGGATCTCGACGGGGAGCGGTGCGGGGAGGGGGCGGT